>DATITT010000309.1:0-5823 GCA_035467435.1 Arthrobacter sp.
CGGCGGCCAGCGGCAGCGTGCCTCCCTGGCGCGGGCGCTGATCCTGAACCCGAAGCTGCTGATCGCCGACGAGCCGACGTCGGCCCTGGACGTGTCGGTGCAGGCCGTGGTGCTGGAACTGTTCAAGGACATCCAGGCCGAATTCGGCTTTGCCGCCCTGTTCATCAGCCATGACCTCGCCGTGGTGGACATCCTCTCCCACTGGGTCGGCGTGCTCTACAAGGGCAAGATGGTGGAGCAGGGGCTCGGGAACCAGGTCATGGGCAACCCGCAGCACGCCTACACGAAGAAGCTGATTGCCTCCCTCCCGGTTCCGGATCCGGATGAGCAGGCCCGGCGCCGGGAGGAATTCCGCGCCGTGCTTCACGGCTAAGCCGCACCGGCAGCAGCACCCAGGGACATGCCCACCGTTCGCAGCGGACGGTGGGCATGTCCCTTCGTGCACCCGCGGAAGAGGCCTTCGCCCGCGCACAGGAAGCGCGTGGGGCAGGCCGTGCCGACGGCGCTTAACAGCAGAAGTGATTAGCGCCGGTGCCCCTAGACTGGGTCAATGACCGAGCAGAACCAGACTCATCCCGACGACGATTCCTATGACCCCGGGGCCAGCTCGCTGGCCGGTCAGGTGGATCCTGCGGTGATGGCGGAGCTGTTGTCGATCCGCTCCAGCATCGACAACATCGATGCCACCCTCGTCTACCTTCTCGCCGAGCGTTTCAAGGCCACACAGAAGGTCGGATTCCTCAAGGCAACCCACAAGCTCCCCGCCGGAGACCCCGGCCGGGAGACGGCGCAGATCGCGCGTTTGCGGCGGCTTGCTGCGGAGGCCCACCTGGATCCGGCGTTCGCCGAGAAGTTCCTCAACTTCATCATCGACGAGGTCATCCGGCACCACGAAGCCATCGCCGAGGACCACGAGGCTTCGCTGGCCGCCGATACCCTGGCCGCCGATACCCAGGCCGCGGATTCCGGCCGCTCCGGGTCCGCCGGCCACATCCCCGGCCACGTCCCCGGCGGCGCGGCCGGCCCGGCCGTCTCCGCGACCGCCTAGCCGTGGCCGCACCATTGGCCGCGGAGCCGGAACAGGTCACCGCCACCGCCCTGGGCACCTGGCCCGGCGAAGACCCGGTCGAGGCCGCGCGGATCATCCGCGGCGAGCTCGGAAGCCCGCACCTGCCCTTCCTGGCCGAGCTCCCCGACCGGGGCGTCGGCTCCGACGCGCTCGGCCGGACAGCCTCGCTGCTGGTGGACCTCTCCGTGGACGTCCAGCCCTACGGGTGGCGGATCGTGGACCGGCCCGGCAAGGACTTCAGGCGGGCGCGGTCCGCATTGTCCACCGACATCAATATCCTCGCAGACGTGATCGGCGCCGAGGACACCCCGGCGCAGGACCTCAAGGTCCAGCTCCGCGGCCCGCTCAGCCTCGCCGCGGGCCTGCACCTGCACAACGGGGAGCGCGCCCTCATTGACCACGGCGCCCGGCGGGACCTCGCGGCCTCACTGGCGGCCGGTGCCGGCAGCTACCTCAGCCGGGTGGCGGCGGCGGCCCCCGGGGCACGGATCGTGGTCCAGATCGACGAGCCGGAGATCGCCTCGGTGCTGGCCGGAACCATTCCCACCTCCAGCGGCTACCGGACCCTGCGCTCCGTGCCGGGCCGGGAAGCCACCGACGCCTGGCAACTGCTCATCAATGCCCTGCGGGCGGCCGGCGCCGGCGAGGTCGTTGTCTGCGTCCCGGAAGTCGAGGCGCCCTTCGACCGGATCCTGGCCGCCGGGGCCGACGGGATTGCCGTGCCGCTGCGGGCACTGACATCCCGCCAGTGGGAACAGCTCGCCGGCGCCGTGGAGGCGGGCAAACGCCTGTGGGCCGGCGCGCTCGATGTCTCCAACCCCGCAGCAGCGCTGCCGCGCGTCGCCGACGTCGTGGAAACCGTCTGGCGCCCCTGGCGCCAACTGGGCCTGCCCGCCTCGACCCTCGGCGCCATTCGGGTCACTCCTTCGGACGGGCTGGCCGGTCACTCGCCGTCGTCCGCGACGGGCGTGCTGACCCGGCTGACCCAGGTGGCCGACGGCCTCAACCAGCTCGCGCTCGGCTAGCGCCGGCATCCAGCACCGTCAGCTGCGGCCTTCCCAGCGGTCCGGCCTGGCGTGGCCAGGAAGGTATCCCGGGGCCGCCTCGCCGCCGGGGTACGGTTCCAGCCGGTAGTCGAAATGCCCGGCGTAGACCAGGACCAGCCCGAGCTGCGGCTGGATCACCTTCACCTGGATCCGGTGTTTCCCGGCCGCGCCCTCCGCCGGCGCCCACCACTGTTCGGCGTAGGCCTTGGCATCGAGGGCGGCGGGCAGGGGAATCCGCAGCGGTCCGAGGAACAGCCGTGATGCCTCCGATACCCCGCGCAGCCGGCCCCCGGCGGTGACGCTGAGGTTGAGGTCCGTGACGAGCCGACGGTACCGCCCGACGTAGTCCACCAGCCCGTGCCGGCTGCCCGAAGCATCGAAGCTCGTGGTGTCGTGGAACACACGGGTGGTGCCCGGGAAAAAGATCTCGCGCCGGGCGGTGAGGCTGGAACGGCCGAACGGGTCTAGATGTGCGTGGTTCTCGATCCGGAAACGGATGCCCTCCCCGTACTCCGGGAAAAACGACTCCTCCCCGCTGGCGAGGCGGAGCATGGGACGAAGCCACTTCTGCCGGCAGCCGACCACGTCAAACACCCCTTCGCCGACACCGTAGTGGCCGGAGCCGGGCGTGAGTGAAAAGTACTCCTGCAGCTCCGGCTGCAGCCGGGCAAAGCCGGCGCCGAGGGCGCGCTGGTAGATCGGGGTGCTCACAGAATCCTCCTGGGGTTCCTGGCCGTTTGATGTGTTCCTGTCCACAGCATGCGGGACAGACCGGGGTTTGTTCCAGTCGGCAGCCCGCCCGGCTGCGGCGCGGAAGGCGGCCCGGGTGCCCGCGGCGCCATGCCGGGGCGACGCCGAATACGACAAAGCCATTTCAATAGGGGAATATATACATATGAAGGCACGCATTCTGGTAGTGGACGATGACGAGGCGCTGGCCGAGATGATCGGTATTGTGCTGCGCAATGACGGGTTTGAGCCCGTCTTCTGCGCTGACGGCGGGCAGGCGCTGGAAGTCTTCCGCTCCGCCAAACCGGACCTCGTGCTGCTGGACCTCATGCTCCCGGGCATTGACGGCATTGAAGTCTGCCGCCAGATCCGGGCCGAGTCCGACGTCCCGATCGTGATGCTGACCGCCAAGGCAGATACCTCGGACGTGGTCCGCGGCCTGGAGTCCGGGGCGGACGACTACGTTCCCAAGCCCTTCAAACCGGCCGAACTCGTCGCCCGCGTCCGTGCCCGCCTCCGGCCCGGCGACCAGAAGGCGCCGGAGACGCTGCGCATCGCCGACGTCACGATCGACGTGGCAGGACACCTCGTCAGCCGCGGCACCGATCGCATCTCGCTGACGCCCCTGGAATTCGACCTGCTGGTCGCGCTGGCACGCAAGCCCTGGCAGGTCTTCACCCGGGAACTGCTCCTGGAACAGGTCTGGGGCTACCGCCACGCCGCCGACACGCGGCTGGTCAACGTCCACGTCCAACGGCTGAGGTCCAAGATCGAACGCGACCCGGAAGCCCCCGAAGTTGTATTGACGGTCCGTGGTGTCGGCTACAAAGCAGGCTCCTGAACCGTCGGACGGCCGCCCCGGAACCGGTCCGGTGAGCTCCCCGCTGGAACGGGGTGCTCCGAAGAACGTCGCCCGCACCTCCGTTGACCTCCAGGAACCGGGCGTGACGGTGTCCGCTTCCGGCGCCCCGGAAGCCGGCACGCCCCCGACCGGCCCCACCCGCCCAACCGGCCCGTCCGAGCCGGCCGACATCGAGCCCGGCACCGCCGGACCCGTCGCGCCGCCCGCCGCCCACCCCGCGGGCCTTGCCGCCGGCTGGCAGTCCGTGCGCTTCCGCACCAGGATCTGGGCTAAGCGCGCCCGGATCGTAAGCGTGCGGGTGGCGCGGCTTGTCGGCATCGGCGCTTCGAGCATGCTTCCGGGCATCCGCTACCTGCTGCGCTCTCTGCACCTCAAGTGGCGGCGGTCGCTGCAGTTCCGGACCGTTCTGACGACCCTCATGCTGGCGATTGCGTCCTTCGCCGTTGTCGGCGCGTACCTGTCCAACCAGATCGCCAACCATCTCTTCCAGGAACGGCTGGTCCAGGCCGAGTCGGAGACGCGTTACTACGTCAAGCAGGTCCAGGACACGTTCGACGGCGCCCAGGTCACCGACCAGTCCAGCGTCATCACGCTCGTCTACGACACCCTGAACGCCGTCGAGGGACGGGGCTCCGTGATCCAGCGGCGGTACGTCTTTGAGGCGGTACCCGAACAAACCAAACCCCGCAACCGCTGGGTCGAATCGCGGGCGTCGGACCAGCTCACCATCAGCGTCATACCGACCGAACTGCGCAAGGCCGTGCAGGATTCCGGCAAGGAACAGTTCTGGGCCTCCACCGAGTTCCCGGTGGGCACAGAAGACCGCCCCGGCATTGCCGTGGGCAACAAGGTCACGTTCAACGGCACGGTCTACGAGCTGTACCTGATCTACGATCTCAACACGGCCCAAGAGACCCTCGACGAGATCCAGAACGTGCTCCTGGCCGGCGGCGCGGTGCTGGCGCTCCTGATTGGTGCCGTGGCCTGGTACGTGACCCGCAATGTCGTCAGCCCCGTCAGCCATGCCGCGCTCGTCTCCGAGAAGCTCGCCGCGGGACAGTTGCAGGAACGCATGGTGGTCAAGGGCGAGGACGAGGTGGCCCGGCTCGGAGCCTCCTTCAACCACATGGCCGCCAGCCTCCAGGAGCAGATCACCCAGCTCGCCACCCTGTCCCAGATGCAGCAGCGGTTCGTCTCCGACGTCTCGCACGAACTGCGCACCCCGCTCACAACCGTGCGGATGGCCGCCGAAGTGCTCTACGACGCGCGCGAGGACTTCGACCCCATCAACAAGCGCTCGGCGGAGCTGCTTTACAACCAGGTGGAGCGTTTCCAGTCCCTGCTGGCCGACCTGCTGGAGATCTCCCGCTTCGACGCGGGCGTGGCTACGCTCGACGCCGAACCGGGAGACATCGTCCAGCTCGTGTCGCATGTGATGGAGGGCGTGGCACCGGTGGCCGCCGAGTACGGCTCGGAACTCACCCTCAACGCGCCCGCCGGCAGCATCATCGTGGACATGGACGACCGCCGGATCGACAGGATCCTGCGCAACCTCGTCCTGAATGCCCTGGAACACGGTGAGGGCCGCCCGGTGAACATTTCCGTGGCCGCCAGCGAGGACGCCGTGGCCGTCGCCGTCCGCGACCACGGCATCGGCATGTCCCCCGCGGAAGCGGCCCGCGTGTTCGACCGGTTCTGGCGTGCCGATCCGGCCAGGGCGCGCACCACGGGAGGCAGCGGCCTCGGACTGTCCATCGCCGCCGAGGACACGAAACTTCACAACGGCTGGCTCCAGGCCTGGGGGAGGAAAGGCGGCGGCGCCAACTTCCGCCTCACCCTCGCGCTGCGCCAGGGCGAGACCATCACGAAGTCCCCCCTCCAGCTGGAGCCGGTCGACGTCGGACTTCAGGGTGCAGGCAGCGACCGGACCATGCTGGTGCTGGACCACTCGCCGGCGCCACGCACCGACAACGGGCCAGAGACCGCCGGCGGGTCCGACGCCGGGACGCGGGATGCCCGCGCGGCCGGTACCGGCGCCGCCGTCCCCGGAACAGCCGAAACCGGAACGAGGGACGGGTCATGAACGTTTCCACGCAGAAGGCCACCCGCCCGGCGGC
>DATITT010000310.1:0-9246 GCA_035467435.1 Arthrobacter sp.
CGCAAGGCTGGACCAGCCACGATGTGGTTGGACGGATGCGGCGGCTCGCCGGTACCCGAAAGGTGGGCCACGCCGGAACGCTTGATCCGATGGCCACGGGCGTGCTGGTGCTCGGCATCAACAAGGCCACCCGGCTGCTCACCTACATCGTGGGCACCTCCAAGACGTATACGGCCACCATCAGGCTGGGCGAATCAACCGTGACGGACGACGCCGAGGGCGAGGTCACCGCGACGCACAGCGCCGCCGCGGTCACCGAGGAAGCCGTCCGGGCCGGCGTCGCCGCCCTGACCGGTGAGATCCAGCAGGTTCCCAGCAGCGTCAGCGCCATCAAGGTCAACGGAGAGCGCGCCTATGCCCGGGTCCGCTCCGGTGAAGAGGTCAAGCTGGCCGCACGGCCGGTCACCATCCACCGCTTCGAGGTCCACGGCCTCCGTCCGGTGCGCGACGGCGAGGCCCTGGACGTGGACGTTACGGTGGAGTGCTCCTCCGGCACGTACATCCGGGCCCTTGCCCGCGACCTCGGTGAGGCGCTCGGCGTCGGAGGCCACCTGACGGCGCTGCGCCGCACCCAGGTGGGCCCGTACACGCTGGACCAGGCGCACACCCTGGAGCAGCTCGCCGAAGAGCTGGACGTGCTGGAAATGTCCCAGGCCGCCCGGGCGCTCATGCCCAACCGTGAACTCAGCGACGAGGAAACCACCGAGATTTCCTTCGGCCGCAGGATCGCTGCGGGGTCGGCCGCTGGAACCCCGGGCGCAGCAACGCCGGAGAATCCGGCCGCAGGGTTCGCCCCGGACGGGACTCTCGTGGCCCTGCTTGCTGACAAGGGGAGCTACGCCAAACCGGTGCTGGTGTTCGCGCCGGACAACGAGAAGCGGGCGCCCAAGCAGCCGCCGGCGGAACAGCAGGCCGGGCAGTAGTGGACGCGTATTTCTACATCATCCTGGTGGTCGGCCTGGTCTCCACCGTTATCTGCCTGGCCGCCGGCATCCTCAAAAAGGCCCCGAACGACACGACGATCCTCTCGGTGGCCGCCGTCGAACTGTCCCTGCTGGTCTATCTGGTCGGGTCGATCGTCCGGGTCGCGGGCGGGGAACAGATTGCGGGGGAGCCGTGGGAGTTCTGGGGTTACCTGCTGACGGCCCTCCTGCTTCCGGTCGGCGCAGTGTACTGGGCCGTCCTGGAGCGCACCCGCTGGAGCAACTTCGTGCTGGCCGCCGTCGGCGTCACCGCCCTGGTGATGGCGGCCCGAATGAATCAGATCTGGTACTGACGTGGAAGAGGCAGACAACGTGACCGCGAAACCAACGCATGAGGACATCGGAACGGCGCCGGCCCCGGCTGCTGGCCCGGCGACTGGCCCGGCTGCGGCCCCGGCCACCCCGGCGGCAACAGACACCCGCAATACCGGCCCCGGCCGGCTGCTGATCGCTGTCTACGCCGTGTTCGCGATTTCTGCAACGGCCCGGGCGGGCTTCCAGATCCTCACCAAGTTCTCCGAAGCCCCCTTGGCGTACCTGCTGTCGGCATTCGCCGCTGTCGTCTATCTGGTGGCGACAGTGTCCCTCGCGAAGTCCGGCCCCACCTGGTTCAAGGTCTCCGTTGCGGCGGTCCTCGTGGAACTCGTGGGCGTGCTGGTGGTTGGCGCGCTCAGCTTGTTCGACTCGGTCAACTTCCCCCATGAGACCGTCTGGTCCCTGTTTGGCCGAGGTTATGCGTTTATCCCGCTGCTGCTGCCGATTCTGGGCCTCATCTGGCTGTACCGCCGACGTCCAGCGCCGAAGCAGGCCTGAGGCTCCGAGTCTCCTAGTCTGCGGGCTGGTCCAGTTCCTGGAACAACGTGATCTGGAGCCCGGCCGGGCCGTTCAGCCGTGAGTTCACGGAGCGCCACGGTGTTTGTCGGGGTTCCGCGATGAGGGTGCCGCCGGCCTCCACGAGGTCCCGCGTGGCGGCTTCCGCGTCGTCAACCTCGAAGGCGACCCGGATCCTGGCGCTCGGCTGACCGTCGGCTTCCACCTGGTCGATGTACCGGACCTGCGCCGGGTTGGAGAGTTCCAGGGTTGCGCGGCCTGCTTCCAGGATCGTGATTCGTGCTTCCCCCTCGCTGGGGACGACCTCACGCTCCACGAGGCCGAGGACGTCGCGGTAGAAGGTCAGGGCGGCGTCGTAGTCCTCCGTCTCGACGACGAGGCGCAACTGCCGGACAGGAGGCGGTGTGTGATTTTCGGTAGTCATACCCGAACCATAGGACGGACTGTTCCAGTGTGGAATGCCCGCCGTTCCCAGCTTCCGCGCCAGCCGGCGTCGTGGACTCAGTCCGTCCCGGCGTCGAGCCCCAATAGTCTGCGGCGAAGGCCGGGCCAGGCTGCTCCGAAGCCGGGATGCAATTCCTTGTCGCCGACGACCTCGACCGGCACCCACTGCAGCTCCAGGCTTTCCGGGTCGCTGATCTCCGGTTCGAACGCCTCGACGACCTCGACGGCGACTGTGGTGTAGGTCCAGTAGCCGACGTCGAACAACGAGGTGAACAGCACCCGGACGTTCTCCGGCGGGACGGCAGCTTCTTCCTTGGCCTCGCGCAGAGCGCCGTGGATTGCTTCTTCGCCCTGGTGCAGGGCACCGCCCGGGAGTCCCCAGGTACCGCCCTGATCGCTCCACAGGGCGCGGTGCTGGAGCAGGATGCCCTTGGCGGGGTCGTGGACGAGGAGACCCGCCGAGCCAAAGCGCCCCCAGAACCGTCCGCGGTCGCCTTCAACCCAGGCGTCACCGGGATCACGGGGTCCGTGGGGGCGGCGCAGCTCCACGGGGAGCTCGGGTTGTACGGCGTGCGGCTGTGATTCGTTGGGCCGCGCGTCGTGGGGCAGGGCCGGGCTGGAGGTCGGGGCAACAGAGCTGTCCATGCCCCCAGTTTCCCACGGCGCTGCCCGTGCCTGCCGGAGTGTGACTCCGCGGGGCCAACCGGGACCCCAAAGCCGGAGCCGCCTGGTCGGCACGGCTGGAGCCGGGGGGACCCTCAACGGGAAACTCGAAGCGTCAATACGCGTTACCTCTTGAGGGACGGTGCTGGCCTTTGACTGTTAGAGGAAAGCGGCGGTCAAATCGCAGCCTTGATTGGCGGTTCCGCATGCCAGTCTGAGGAACGCTGAGCGGGACAGACGCGAGTCCCCATCAGACTCAGGCGAACTCGCACGCGCCCGCCTGGGATTGACGCCACTTGATGCTGCAGAGTCTACTTGGGGACGAAACAGCCAATTCCGTAGGTTCACTTCGTCGGAGGCACAGTGACTGCTGATTTGCACGCGAGCGAAGGCTACGTTGAGGTCCGTGGCGGCCGGGTCTGGTATCAGGTGGTTGGCGATGGATTGAAAATTCCGCTGGTTACTGTCCATGGGGGTCCAGGTGGCACGCATGACTATCTGGAACCGCTGGAAGCTTTGGCCGACGAGCGGCCGGTCGTGTTTTATGACCAGCTGGGTGCCGGGAAATCGGATGCCCCTGATGATGTGAGTCTTTGGACGAATGACCGGCTGGTCGAGGAGCTTGAGGCGGTCCTCGACGCAGTGGGATCACCGAGGGTCCACTTGCTCGGCCAATCGTGGGGGACAATCGTCGCGGCCGAATATGCGCTGCGTTCCCCGGAGCGGCTGGCGAGCTTGGTCCTCGCCGATCCCTGCCTGAGCATTCCTCGCTACGCCGCCGGTGCTGCGGCTCTCCGCGCAGCTCTTCCGGCCGACGTGCAGGTGATCCTTGACCGCCACGAGGCTGCTGGCACCACTGACTCCGAGGAGTATCAGGACGCAACGATGGAGTTCTATCGGCGACATGTTTGCCGATTGGATCCGTGGCCGGATCCGCTGTTGCGTACATTCGGTCAGCTGAACCAGACGATTTATGAGCGAATGCAGGGTCCAAACGAACTTGTTATCACCGGCACCCACAAGGACTACGACGTCACCGATCGGCTCGGGGGACTGACGCTACCTACTTTGTTCGTTTGTGGGCGCCATGACGAAACACGGCCGGAGGATACGGAGTTCTACCAAAGCCTCGTACCCGGATCCGAATTGGTGATCTTCGAGGAGAGCAGCCACGTACCTCATCTTGAGGAGCCCGAGCGCTACGCCGAGGTGCTTCGGGGATTCCTGCGCAGGTGTGAGGCGTAGACATTCCCTGAATGGGCGCCTGTTCGCCGGTTACAGTCCCGGCTAGGATTTGCTTCCCGGTGCCAGTTTTCGCGCGCTCCGTCCTCGAAGCGCTCTTCCTTGTCGTCCAGACGTTCCGTGGCGATCAACTTGCCTTAGGATTTCACGGGAAATTTGGACGCCGACGAGGTTCGTCCAGTTCCTGGCTGGCGGTGCCGGTGTTCCATTTCCTTGGGAATCCCTCGCTTTTTGGTGTCGTCACGACTCGGGCGGGGTGCCGAAGTTGTCGCGGTGGGTGACCTCCGGTGCCCCTTCGGGGCAGGCGGTAGCAGTGACGGACTGCAGGCGGGCAGGAGAGGGCTCACGAGTCAGGTGGTCGTGTGCAGTAGGCAGTGCCAGCGATCTCCTTCAATGCACGCACGTGCGCGTCGAAGGCGTTCCGCCCAGCAGGTGTTAGAGTCACCCACGTCAGGCGGCGGGCATCCGTGCGCGCCGCCGATGCGGCCTTGGTCAGGCTGACGTATCCAGCCTCAGCCAGGGTCTTCAGGTGCTTCGAGAGTGTTGCGTCCGAGACGTTGAGCGTGTCCCGCAGCACAGCGAAGTCCATCTGCTCCACCGGCCGCAGCACTCCGCAGATCCGCAACCGTGCCGGCGCGTGGATGACGTCATCGAACCGGGCCTCAATCACGGCGCAGCTGATCCAGCGCCGAGCGGTAGACGATTCCGGCGAGCCAAGTGACCAGACCGAAGGCGGCCAGGCTGGTCAGCGCCACGGCCCAGCGGGCGCCGAAGGAAACCAAACCAAGGGAGATTGAGAACAGCGTTAGGCAGACCATGAGAATCGCAATCGTAGCCATTGTGGCGCGCGCGCCCATCTTGCGGAATCGGATTCCGGTTTCGCGGCGGATCAGGTGAAGGATCACAAGAACTGCTACCAGGCCCAGCCATCCGGAAGTCGGGGGTTCGTAGTTCTCCCCAGGGTTGGCCGTCGCGGCTGCTGCCACCCACCAAGCCGCCACGCCCCCGAGCGCGGCCAGCAATGCTTTGGGAACATGCACGCCGTCGGCCAGGGTCTGCCGGTCGGAAGCCAGGTCGCGGAGGCTGGCGGCGGCATCGTCTGCCGATGGGCGCCCCTCAAAGTGTCTTTCCATGCCGGAAAGACTACAGGATGACTTTCCGAATCGGCAAGTGATGTGGGGACACCCTGCGGCAACGCTCATTTGGTCGCTGGGGGCAGCTATTTTCTCTCGCGTCGGCGTATATATCGCGCTCAACTCCAACGGGGTCTGGTACAGCATCATCTCGGGGGTGAAACTTATGCTCGCCGAGCCTACCTTCGCCGCCAGGGCCATTCTTTCGCTGCGTGCCTCAGATCCCAACATCTCGATGCGCAGCCAGAGCGCCTGCGTGGTCACGTTTCTTGGTCCTACTGCTCGCGGACTCTACGGCCGGAGGGTTAGTATTGCTGGCGGCAACTGACAGCTAGAGGTATCTCACAGAGGGTTCCCCAAACGGGACGGAGGCGGCGTGCCAGACGAGCGACGCCGTCACCAACCGCCGCGCGTCGGCGTATGTCCCTTCCGGGCATCGTCGGGCATTGTCATTTCGGCCCGCAGGCCCAGGAGTCGGATGGGACGGCCCGCTTCGATTACGGCTACGAGGTCCAGGGCCCGTGCGAGGATTTCGTTCCGGTCGAATGTCTCGGGAATCTTCCTCGCGTGGGTCTTAGTGACGAACGGCGCGTACCGAACCTTGAGAGTCAGCCCAATCACGGGCCGTCCTTCGGCCACAACATCCTCAAGGACACGCGCTGTCAGCTCCCTCACGGCGTCGTCCACTTGGGCGGGCTCGGTCAGGTCCCGCTGGAAGGTGGTCTCCCGGCTATGGCCGCGGGCAACCCACGGGGTGTCGTCCACAATGCTGGCGCCGTCCCCACGTCCGAGCTCCGCGTACCAAGGACCCATCTTGGGGCCGAACTCCGGGACCAGGTCTTGGGGGTCGGACGCGGCGAGCTCGGCGACTGTGTAGATGCCGAGTTTGGCCAGCCGGCCCGACACTTTGGTTCCGACGCCCCACAGGTCCTTGGTGGGCCGACTGCCCATGATGTCGAGCCAGTTCCCGGCGGTGAGACGGAAGACGCCGGCCGGCTTGCCGAAACCGGTGGCGACCTTGGCTCGGACCAGGGTGTCGCCGATGCCCACGCTGCAATGCAGCTGCGTTCGCTCCAGGACAGCGGCCTGCACCTGCCGGGCGTAGGCTTCCGGATTCTCTGTCTCAGTGCCTACAAAGGCTTCATCCCAACCCAGCACCTGCACGGTGGCGCCGGGCTGCGCGCGCAGGGTAGCCATCACCGTTTCAGACGCCGCGAGGTAAGCCTCCTGATCGACGGGCAGGATCACAGCGTCGGGCACCCTCCGGGCCGCAATGCGCAAGGGCATTCCGGAACCGACGCCGAACGCCCTTGCTTCGTAGGATGCGGTCGACACCACAGCCCGTTCCGCTGGGTCGCCCCGACCGCCCACAATGATCGGCTTGCCCGCAAGCTCCGGCCGCCGGAGCACTTCGACCGCAGCGATGAACTGGTCGAGATCGACGTGCAGCACCCACCGGATTCCGCTCACGCCACCAGTCTGCCCTAAACATCCCTGGCAAGCACCGGCTCTCCTTCGAGCGTGGCCGCGGAGCCTGCGGCCTCCCGACCTTCGTTGGATTCCAGCGCCGTCGACGGCCTGCACCGCCCCTGTGCCGAGTGTGGCGCGGACTGCGCGCCCGAGCCATGCCTGACCCGACGGTCTGATCGAGAGCCCACCACGGCCAGTTCCGAAAAGTTCGCTGAGCCGGCCCCGCGGGAGGCCTGTGGCAGGCGGGGCTGCCCATTCTGGAGGTCGAAACCCATTCGGCTAGCTTCTCGGTTTGCTTCCGACAACAATCTCCGACACTCGTCCTTTCCCTTGGGGCGTCTCGGAAGCTCAAGGCCCCGAAATTGTCACAGCCGAGTGATTGAATTTATCTATGGAAGCCAGCGAAGATTTCATCCCGGTACAGGCAGCCCGGCCTGACGGCGTGATCCTCCCCGGCGTTCCCCGGCTCATGCCCGCCCCACCCGCGGCGCATGGCGTGGACTGTGCTCTCGATGAAGCTCTTGCATTGCTGCGTTCCTGCAACGGGACGGTTCTGCCAGATGTAGCGCTGTTCGGAGTGACCGAAGCCTCTGACTTTGCCGGCCGCGTGGAGGAGTTGTCCCGCTTGGTCGACTACTGGCAGCTGGTGGCCGCGGCGGAGGTAGACCGGACCCGGAGCCAGGCAGCGGCTGGAGCGAGGACCGCCGCCGCGAAGTTTGGTTCCAACGCGCCTGCCGGCTGGTTGACTGGCTGGAACGCGGAGCCGAGTGCGCCGCAGTGTACTCCGCCGGGCCCCATCTGGAACGCACCGGGAGGCGCTGATCCTTCCGGGGGATGGGTGGACGACGGGTACCGGAACACCGCGGAGTTCCTGAGGGCTCGGCTGCGGATCACTGCCGCGGAAGCCCGACGCCGGCTGGCCCTGGCCGCGAATGTTCTGCCGCGCACAGGCCTGTCGGGCCAGCCCCTGCCGGCCGCCAAAGAAGAACTCGCGGCAGTGGTCGCCGCCGGGGATGTCGCCTCACGGGCGGCGACCATCATCAGCCTTTCCCTGGACCGGGTCCGGCACGTGTCCCCGCCCGAGGATGCCGCCCGGATGGAGCATGCCCTTACCCGGACCGCCGTCGAGAACGACCAGGATTTCCTGACCAGGATCGCGAAGCGCTGGACGGACGCCTTGGACCAGGACGGCGAGGAACCCAGCGAGCAGGAATTGCGCCATCGACAGGGTGCCTTCCTACGCCGGGCACACCGTGGACTGCAGCATCTGGAAATCTTCGCCACGACCGACCAGTTCGAACACCTGCTCACGGTCATGAACACCGCGACCAACCCGCGGTCGGGCGTCGCATCCGGTGCCGACGCGGACGACGTCTCCGCAGCAGAGCTGCTGGATCAGCGCACCCGGCCGCAGCAGCTTCTCGATGGCCTCGTCGGTATCTGCAAGGCTGCTCTCGCCGCCGGAGACCTGCCCGCTGCGGGAGGACTGCGCCCGCAGGTGATGGTCACCATTGACTACCGTGACCTGCTGGAACGGCTCGGCGGCGCCGACACGGAGAACCGCGCCCCGGGCTCCAACGCCGGGACACTGATGTTCACCGGCCCTGTCTCGGCCTCGACCGTGCGCAGGATCGCCTGCGACGCCGACATCATCCCGGTTGTGCTGGGCGGACAGGGCCGGATCCTCGACATCGGACGCGCCTCAAGGGTTTTCCCGCCGCACATCCGCAAGGCCATCACGGCGAGGGACGGAGGCTGCGCCTTTCCTCAGTGCACCATCCCCGCGGTTTGGTGCGAGGCCCACCACATCGACTACTGGTCCCGCGGCGGGAACACTGGAACCGGCAACGGAGCGCTTCTCTGCTCTCGTCACCATCACCTGATCCACAAGGAACAGTGGTCCATCCAGATGAGAAGCGGCGTTCCGTGGTTCATACCGCCTCCGCACCTTGATCCGCGCCGCGTGCCACGGCGGAACCGCTACTTCCGGCTGGAGTGAGGCTGGAGCTCCGCCTTGGAATCGGAAACGGGGCCGCCGGCAAGGACGGTGAACTTCGGCATCGGATCAATGTCGCCCACAGACATCGCCCGCGGACCGTGCGAGAGGTGCTGGCGTAGCGCCGCCTCGCACCATGGGCCGAACCTGGATGGAGCCGTATCGAGGGGGACGATCCATGAACTCAGAAGACACCGCCGGCATGTACCGCAAGCCACTCACCACACCGGGGCCGGTTGGGGACCCTGCCTCGCCCAAACTAACTCCGGCCGCACCTCCCGAGTCCTCTTCCACGGGGTGACCGGCAGCGGCAAGTCATCCGCCGCCACCGCTTACGCTCAGGCCACCGGACTGGCCGAGTTCTCGGAGGACGATGACATTGGCTGGCTGCGCGGCTGGACTATCCGGGCTGGCTTTGGCTGGCTTTCGCTGGCCCGGCTGGTGCGCCGCTCCCTGCGGCGGGCTTTGACCCGGGAACCGGTCT
>DATITT010000311.1:0-2544 GCA_035467435.1 Arthrobacter sp.
TCAACCGCTACGGCGGGGCGATCGCCGTCGGGCACCCCCTCGCGTCCTCCGGCGTCCGGCTGATGAACCAGCTGGCCCGCCAGTTTGAGGAGGACTCCACGGTCCGCTTCGGCATGACCACGATGTGCATCGGCCTGGGCATGGGCGCCACCGTGATCTGGGAGAACCCGCACCACGCCGACTACGGCACCGCTTTTGACCCCGCCACCACCACCGAGACTGGAGCCGCAGCATGAGCGCCGCCGATTTCCGCAAGCTTGCCGACCTCTTCCCGAACGAGACGGTTACCCACTCCTACGTCCAGGACATCGAGCTGCCCGCGGTAGACGGCAGAAGCCCGGGAACCTTCGCCCTGGTCACGCTGGACAACGGCCTGGACCACTCCAAGCCGACCACCCTGGGGCCCAACACCCTGATCGAGCTCGGCACCGTCCTGGAAGGACTCAAGGAACGTGCAGCCCGCGGCGAGATCGTGGGCGTCGGCGTCACCGGCAAGCCCTACTTCCTGGTCGCCGGCGCGGACCTGTCCACCGTCAAGTCGATCAGCGGCCGTGAACACGGCCTCTGGATGGCCCAGCTCGGCCACGACGTCTACTCCACGCTGGCGAACCTGGGTGTCCCCAGCTTCGCCTTCATCAACGGGCTCGCCCTCGGCGGCGGGCTGGAGATCGCCCTGCAGTCCACTTACCGCACCGTGTCCACCGGAGCCGGGGCACTTGCCCTGCCCGAGGCGTTCATCGGGCTCATCCCCGGCTGGGGCGGGGTGTACATCCTGCCCCGGCTGATCGGGCCGGAAAACGCCGTCAAGGTGATGATCGAGAACCCGCTGAGCAACAACCGCACCCTGACCGGGCCGCAGGCGTTCAAGCTCGGGATGGCTGACGCCATGTTCGAGCCGGCCGACTTCGTCGAGCAGTCCGTCGCCTGGGCCGCGCAGGTCATCGGGGGCGCCGTGAGCCCCGGCCGAACCAACGCCGTCGACCCCTCCACCCCGGAGGTCGCGGCCCGCTGGGCCGGTGCCATCGCCGCGGGCCGGTCGTTCGTGGAGGCCAAAACCTCCAACGCCTCCCCCGCGCCGGCCAAGGTTCTCGAAGTGATGGAAGCGAACCGCACGCTGACGCAGGCCCAGTCCGCGGAACTGGAATGCGAGACCCTCGCGGACCTGATGCAGACCGACGAGTTCCGCTCCACCGTCTACGCCTTCCTTGACCTCGTGCAGCGCCGGTCCAAGCGCCCCGCCGGCGCCCCGGACCGCAAGCTCGCCCGTCCGGTGACCAAGATCGGCGTCGTAGGCGCCGGCCTGATGGCCAGCCAGCTCGCCCTGCTCTTCGCCCGCCAGCTCAAGGTCCCCGTGGTGATGACGGACATCGACCAGGCCCGGGTGGACAAGGGTGTGGGCTACGTGCACGCCGAGGTGGACAAGCTGCTGCAGAAGGGCCGGATCAGCCCCGACGCCGCCAACCGGACCCGGGCGCTTGTTACCGGATCGGTGTCCAAGGACGCCTTCGCCGACGCCGACTTCGTCATCGAGGCGGTGTTCGAGGAGCTCAACGTCAAGAAGCAGGTCTTCAAGGAGGTTGAGGCGATCGTTTCTGCCGAGTGCATCCTCGCCACGAACACCTCCTCGCTGTCCGTCACCGCCATGGCCGAAGACCTGGAGCATCCGGAGCGCCTGGTGGGCTTCCACTTCTTCAATCCCGTCGCCGTGATGCCGCTGCTGGAAATCGTCCGCGCCCCCAGGACCGACGACGCCGTGCTGGCCACCGCGTTCGAACTCGCCAAGGGCCTCAAGAAGTCCGCCGTACTCGTCAAGGACGCCCCCGCGTTCGTGGTCAACCGCATCCTGCTGCGACTTATGGGCGAAGTCACCGCCGCGTTCGACGAGGGCACCCCCGCGGAGGTGGCGGACAACGCGCTGCGCCCGATGGGACTGCCGATGACACCGTTCGTCCTCGGCGCCATGGTGGGACTGCCGGTTGCGCAGCACGTCCAGGAATCCCTGCACACCGCATTCGGGGACCGTTTCCCGGTCTCGCAGAACCTGCAGAACCTCATCGACAACGGGGTGAAATCCATCTGGGCCGTGCAGAACGGGGCCCCGGAAAAGGGACCGGACGGGAAACCGTTCATCCCTGCCGAAACCCTGGCACTGATGTCCTTCGGCGACACACCGTCCACCGGCGAGGAGGTACTGCGCCGCACGCAGGATGCCCTGGCCGAGGAAATCGGTCTGATGCTGGACGAAGGCGTGGTCGCCGGCCCGGAGGACATCGACCTCTGCATGATCCTTGGGGCCGGCTGGCCGATGTTCCTGGGCGGCATCACCCCGTACCTGGACCGGGTCGGAGCCTCCGAGCGGGTCACCGGCCGGAAGTTCCTGGCGCCCGGAGTGGCGTCCGAACCGGCCGCCTGATCAGGGCCTGCACCGCCACAACCGGCGCCGTCGTCCGCACTCCTAACCCCAGGTTTTCATGGCGGGTCCGTCGGGTTGGCGTGTTAATCAGGGAAAGGGTGCTCTGAACTTGGAAAATAGTGGTTGTCGAG
>DATITT010000312.1:0-2369 GCA_035467435.1 Arthrobacter sp.
GGCTCTGCACCCTGCGGATCACCAACCTGCTGCTGGCCCGCAAAGGCTGAGGGGCGGGCCCGGGCAGGCTGAGGCGGCGGGTCGCGACCGCCGGGGTCGCCCCAGAGCTGCGCAGGCGCCGTAACGCTACGGCGACTGCGCACTTTTCCCGCGAACCCGGTGCAGCCCCGGGCCGGTGCTGGCGTACCCGGTGCTGCCCGGGTCCGGGTCCGGGTCCGAGGTCCGGGTCCGGGTCCGGGGAAAAAGTCCCGCCGGCTGCATCCAAAGGGGGGCCCCGGCCGGTATTAACGGTGTCAGCAAATCACCGCCCGGATCCGGGCAACTCAATGAGGAGTTTGAAATGCGCAAATCCGTTTATGCTGCCGGGGCCCTGTCCATGGTGGCGGCGCTCGCCTTCGCTGCCCCGGCCCAGGCCGGCGGGAATCACGACGGCGGCAGGCACCACAGCGACGACGCCATCCTGTCCGTCCTGCACGGCGTGCCTGGCCTCACCGTGGACGTGTGGGTCGACGGCAAGCTCACCCTGGACGACTTCGAGCCCGGCACCCTCGCGGGTCCGCTGAAGCTCGACAGCGGCAGCTACAAGATCGCCATCACGGCCGCCGATGCCACCAGCGCCGACAACCCGGTGATCGGCCCCGTCAAGGTCAAGCTCAGGGAGGGCCGGAACTACACCGCTGTGGCGCACCTGGATGCCTCCGGGGAGCCCACTGCCACCCTGTTCAGGAACAACATCAAGGCCAGCCCTGAGGGCGAGGGCAAGCTGACCGTCCGGCACGTGGCCGCGGCGCCCGCCGTCGACGTCCTTGCCGGCGACACCGCGGTGATCGAGGACCTGACCAACCCCGAGCAGGAGGTGCTGACGCTGAAGGCCGGAACGGTGTCCGCCTCGGTCGCGGCCGCCGGGACCACCGAGCCCCTGATCGGTCCGGCGGACGTGCCGGTCACGGAGGGCAAGAACACGATTGTGTACGCCTGGGGCAGCCTGGACGACGGCACCCTCGGCGTTGCGGTCCAGGTGGTCGACTCCAAACCGCGCGGCCACGACAGCCACGACCGCTGAGCCGTCGGCCCGGTCCTGAAAAAACGCCTGCCGGCAGCGCATTCGGCCCGGAATGCGCTGCCGGTCAGGCCTACACTCATCCCGCCCGTTGCTGTAGGGCCGCTGGACCCGGAAGGCCCCGGGCCGTCACTGTTAGCTTGGAAGGGCTGATTCACCCGACACCGCCGGGTAAAACCGGTTTCACCGGAAGGGATCCACCATGCTCTCAGACACCTCACTTCCCGTCATCAAGGCAACGCTGCCCGTCGTCGGCGAACACATCGAGGAGATCGCCAAGCGCTTCTACAAACACATGTTCGAGGCGCGGCCGGACCTCCTGGACGGACTTTTCAACCGGGGGAACCAGGCGGACGGGCGCCAGCAGCAGGCACTCGCCGGGTCCATCGCGGCGTTCGCCGGGTTGCTCGTGAACAACGTGGACGAGATCCCGGACCACCTCCTGTCACGGGTCGCCCACAAGCACGTCTCGCTGGGGCTGAGTCCGGACCAGTACCAGATTGTCCACGACCACCTCATGTGGGCCATCGTGGACGTGCTGGGCGACGCCGTCACACCCGAGGTCGCCGCCGCCTGGGACGAGGTCTACTGGCTGATGGCGAACATGCTCATCAACAAGGAACGCGGGCTGTACAACGCGGTGCACCTCACCCCTGACACGATCTGGCGGACCTGGCGGGTGGCCCAGCGGATCCAGGAGACCGCCGACGTCGTCAGGTTCGTGGTGGAGCGGGTTGATGAGCGCGAGGTCAAGCCCTCCCTGCCGGGGCAGTACGTCACGATCAAAATGGTTATGCACGACGGCGTCCACCAGCCCAGGCAGTACAGCCTGACGAAGGCCGACGACGGGCAGCACCGCCAGTTCGCGGTGAAGCGGGTCCACGGACTCGGGACTCCCGACGGCGAGATGTCCAATCTGCTGCACAACGAGGTCGGGGTGGGCGACGAGGTGGTGCTCTCAGCACCCTTCGGCGATGTGGTGATGGAGTACACGGACCGGCCCCTGGTCCTGGCCAGCGCGGGGATCGGGATCACCCCGATGGCCGGAATGCTCTCGCACCTCGTCAAGTCCGGCTCCCAGCGGCAGGTGATGCTGCTGCATGCGGATGACAGCGAGGAGTCCTTCCCGCTCCGGGGGCAGGTCCGGGAGGATCTGGGCACCTTGCCGGACGGGACCCTGAAGACGTGGTTCCTGAATCCCACCGTCGGCGGAACGGCGTCCGGATCCGAGTTCTCCGGCTTCATGGATGTCGGGGCGGTGGACCTCCCCGACGACGCCGAGTACTACCTCTGCGGTCCCCTGCCGTTC
>DATITT010000313.1:0-5541 GCA_035467435.1 Arthrobacter sp.
AGGCACCCGGTGTGTCGCACCAAAACGCCGGTGAGTTCCGGCGTCGGCTGTTCAAAGGTGGGGAGAATCCGCGCAGGCAGGCAGGCAGGCAGGCAGGCGCGAAGGCGCGCAGGGAAATTGCGCCGCGGAAACGCTGGGGCGGTGCGGGGGACGGAAGGCCGTGACGATGCGCGCTTCGGTAGGCTCAACTCCAAGATCGCATTCCCCCGAACCAGGAGACTTACCTTATGGCTGCCGACAGTCCGACCATCCTTGCGACCTCCGGGGGCTACCAACCGGGGGCGAGGACACGTCTGGAGTTCAATAAGCTGGTCCATCACGCCGTGGACTTGTCCGGTGTCACCGGGCGGGCGCCCAGGGTCGCCCACGTCGGCACCGCCAGCGGCGATCAGCGGTGGTTCAACAACGAGATCAGCGAAGCGGGGAACGTCGCCGGATTCCAGCTCACGCACCTGAACCTGTTCACCATGCCCAACGTTGCCAACGTCGAGGAGTACTTGCTCGGCCAGGATGTTGTCTGGGTCAACGGCGGTTCCGTGGTCAACCTCCTCGCCGTCTGGCGCGCCCATGAGCTGGACGCGATCTTCCGGCGCGTCTGGGAAGCCGGTGTGGTGCTCGCCGGTGTTTCCGCCGGGTCGATCTGCTGGTTCAACGGCGGGACGACCGACTCTTTCGGTCCTGAGCTGCGCGCCGTGGGCAACGGCCTGGGACTACTCCCGTACGACAACGGGGTCCATTACGACTCCGAAGCCGCACGCCGGCCGCTCGTGCACCGCTTGGTGGCGGACGGAACACTGGGGGAGACCCACTGCACCGACGACGGCGTCGGCCTGCTCTACCGCGGGACCGAACTGGTCGAGGCGGTCACGGAAACGCCCGGCAAAGCCGCCTACCGGGTGCGGCTGACCTCGTCCGACGGCTCCACAGCAGAAGTACTCGAGCAACGGCTCGAGCCGACCGAGCTCTAGGAGCTCAGGTGGCTTACTCTGCGGTGTTGCTGGCTCCGGAGCCGCGGCGTGGGTTCAGACTGCCGTTCGCTTACCCCTGTGTCAGCCGGTAGCGCTCGATCTGCTTGAGCCGCCGCTGCAGGCTGTCGCGCCGCGGGTGCGGGACGGCGTCGGCCGGTTCGGCGGTGAGGTCGATGTGTTTGGTGCCGTACTGCCAGAGCAGCAGGTCATCGAGGAGCCGGTCCGGGCCGGGGGAGTAGCGGTGGTCCAGGGCCCTGCGGACCTCGGTGATCCGGTTGGCGCTGAGCAGCCCGGCCAGCTGCATGGTCTGGTTGAGGCCGTGGGCGGCCATCAGCTCGGCGGCCCAGCCCCAGTCGTCGTCGACCTTCCGGTCCACGTGCGGCAGCAGCGTGCGCCAGACGTCGCGGATCCGGTTCGGAGTGAGCTGCGCGGCGCCTTCGCCGTCCATGTCCCAGTAGCTGCGGACCTCTTCGTAGCGTTCGTGCAGGTCAGCGAACGCCCCCTCCACGGTTTCCAGCATCGCGGCGGTGGCGGTGAACTGGCGGTCGAAGTGCGGGGTCCAGGCCCGCGGATCCTCGGCCTTGAAGCGGATGTCGTGCTCGATCTCGCTCCAGGCGTGCGCGAACACGGTGCGGATCTGGCATTCGAAGAAGTAGCTGCCGTTCGGCGGGATCTCCGGGTTGATAGCCTGCTGGTACTCCTTCACGGCCTCGTTCTGGATGGTCCGCAGGATCAGGTGCCGGCTGGAATAGCCATAGGTCCCCGACTCGATGGAGCCGATGTCCTTCTCGCGGTCCCCGCGGCAGTCGAAGAGCTGGCGCTGGCGCTTGATCAGGTTGGCCACCACCGCGTTTTCCGTCGGCAGCTTCGTGATCACCCGGATGCCCACCATGTCATTCAGGGTCCGGAACGGATCCGGGAACTTCAGCACCGGCGGACCGCCCGGTTCCAGCGGCTCCTCAATGCGGGAGATTTTCTCGCGGAAGGATTCGACCGTCTTGGTGCGGCCGGTAACGAACAGCGGCGTCACCTCGGTGCCCTTGAGCATGCTCCGCAGCGTCAGCAGGACCTCGCGGGTCACCAGCTTCAGGGCAGGGCGCACCCGCTCGTAGAGTTCCACGTTTTCCTGCACGGACTCGCGCAGTTTCGGGTCCAGTCGATCCCAGTTGCTCGCCATGCATCCAGCTTACGGCCGGGGTACGACGGCGGACGGGCTGACACCCCCGCGGCCCCTGCTGACCGGGCCGCCAACCCGGGCCGGTGCCGCCTTACACCGTGCCGCGCGGCGCTCAAGGTAGGCTCGGCACATGGCTGATGTGCGGCGCCGGGCTTTGACAGCGGCCGCAGCGACGGTGACTCTGGGGGCAGTCTCCGCCGCCTGTTCACCGGGCCCCAAGGAGGACACTGTGAAGCGGCATAGGTACAGCTACGGCGATGATCCCAGCCAGTGGGGGGAGCTCTTCCTGCCGGATTCTGCCGCCACCAAGGGTGTGGTGGTGGTCATCCACGGCGGCTACTGGCGCTCGCAGTACGGCGCGGAACTCGGCGAACCCCTGGCCAAGGACCTCGCGGCGCACGGCATGGCCGCCTGGAACCTGGAGTACCGCCGTGCCGGCAACGGCGGCGGCTGGCCCCATACGTTCTCCGACGTGCTCGCCGGAATCGACAGGCTTGGCGACATTGCCGGTGAGCATGGCCTCGGGCTGGAAAGGGTCGTGGCGCTGGGTCACTCCGCCGGCGGGCACCTTGCGGTCTGGGCTGCCGGCCGGGGCCGCCTCGCCCAGCTCGGAGCCCCGGACGCGGACCGGCAGTTGTTGCGCAGGCACGACGGCGGAGCGGTGCACCTGACCGGCGTCGTCAGCCAGTCCGGGGTGCTCAACCTCGCGGAAGCCGAACGCCTGAACCTTAGCAACGGCGCGGTCAGCAACCTGCTGGGCGGCTCCTCCCAGAAGTACCCGAAACGGCATAAGTATGCGGACCCGATGAGCGCAGTGCCGTTGAAGGTCCCCGTCTACGCCGTACACGGCACGGACGACGCCGACGTCCCCGCCAGCCTGTCCGACTCCTACGCGGCGGCGGCCAAGTCCGCCGGCGCCCCGGTCCAGCTCCTGAAAGTCCCGGGCGACCATTTCGCCCTGATCGACCCGAAGGCCGCCGCCTACCGGAAGTGCCGCGAACTCGTGCAGCTTCTGCTCGCCTGAAACCCGTCCGCCGCGGCCGCCGGCCGGTGGTAGCGTGGCGCCTATGCGAGACGAAGTTCCCGTAGTGCCGCGCGCCCTGGCAGCGGGCTTCACCAGGGTCATCCGGGCGTTCGCTCCACGCCACCCGGCCCAGGTGATCGTGATGGGCTTCGCCGCGGCCATCGCCGTCGGGACCGGGCTGCTGATGCTCCCGGTGGCCAAGGCGGGCGGGGGCGGGGCCAGCCTGCTGGAGGCGCTGTTCACCGCAACCTCCGCCGTCTGCGTCACGGGCCTGATTACCGTGGACACCCCTGTCTTCTGGAGCGGCTTCGGCCAGGTGGTCATCCTGGTTCTCATCCAGATCGGCGGCTTTGGCGTGATGTCCTTCGGCACCCTGCTTGGGGTGCTGACCGCCCGGCGGCTGGGCCTGAAGTCCCGGATATCGGCGGCCGCAGAGACGAAAAGCAGCGGCTTCGGCGACGTCCGGCGCGTGTTGGTCGGAGTTCTGCTTATCAGCGTGATCGTGGAAACCGCCCTGGCGTTGATTCTTGCGGTCCGCTTTATGGCGGGATACGGCTATGGGCTGGGCGAGGCAATCTGGCATGGCGTCTTCCACTCCATCTCGTCCTTTAACAACGCCGGCTTTGCCCTGTACTCGGACAGCCTGATGGGGTTCGTGGGGGACCCCTGGATCTGCCTGCCGATCGCCGCCGCTGTGATTATCGGCGGGCTCGGATTCCCGGTCCTCTTCGAGCTGGGCCGGCAGTACCGGCGTCCGGTCCACTGGAGCATGAATACCAAACTCGTCCTCGTCGGCTCGGGCATCCTCCTGGCTGGCGGGACCGTGTTCCTCACCGCCGTCGAATGGGCCAACCCGGCAACCCTGGGCGGCCTCCATCCGGCCGAGCGCATGCTGGCCGGCTTTTTCCAGTCCGTCATTACCCGCACCGCAGGGTTCAACAGCATCGACATCGCCCAGATGAATCCGGTGTCATGGCTGGGCATGGACATCCTGATGTTCATCGGCGGCGGCCCGGCCGGTACAGCCGGCGGCCTGAAGATCACCACGTTCGCCGTGCTGTTCTTCATTCTCAGCACCGAATTGCAGGGCGGGACGGCCGTGAACATCTTCGGCAAGCGGCTGTCCCGCGCGGTGCACCGCCAGGCCATTGCCGTGGTGCTGTTGGCGATCGCCCTCGTTACCGGCTCCACGATGTTCCTGATGCTGATCACCGACTTCGGGCAGGAACGGATCCTGTTCGAGGTCATTTCGGCCTTCGCCACGGTGGGGCTGTCCACTGGCATCACCGCCGCGCTCCCTCCGGCCGGACAGCTCGTGCTGATCCTGCTGATGTTCGTCGGGAGGCTGGGTCCGGTCACGCTGGGCGCGGCCCTGGCCCTGCGCGAACGACCCACGCTCTACGAATACCCCAAGGAAAGGCCCCTCATTGGCTAGGAATATCTTCTCGTCCCACTCCGCGGCCACCAGTGACAAGGCCTCCTCGGTGGTGGTCATCGGTCTGGGCCGCTTCGGCGGCTCGCTGGCCCTGGAACTGGAGGCGCAGGGCACGGAGGTGCTCGGCATCGACGCCAGCGAAGACATCGTCCAGTCCTACAACGGGCGTCTCACCCATGTGGTCAGGGCCGATTCCACCAAGGAAGAGGTGCTGCGCCAGCTCTCGGTCCACGAATTCGACCGTGCCGTGGTCGGCATCGGCTCGGACATCGAAGCCAGCATCCTGACCACATCCCGGCTCCTGAAATTCCAGCGTCCCCAGATCTGGGCGAAGGCCATCAGCGATCCCCACGCCGAGATTCTGGGCCAGCTCGGCGTCGAGCACGTCATCCGGCCGGAACACGACATGGGCAAGCGCGTCGCGCACCTGGTCCTGGGCTCGATTCTTGACTACGTGGAATTCGAGGACGACTTCGTGATGATCCGCACCAGCCCGCCGGCCGCCGTCTGCGACCGGCCGCTGGGCGTGCTCGGGCTCCGGGAGAAGTTCGGCGTCACCATCGTGGCCGTGAAACGACCCGGCGGCGTCTGGGGCCACACAACCGCACAAACGGTGCTTTACGACGACGACCAGATCATCGTCCAGGGCACGAAAGCCAAGGCCGAACGGTTCAGCACCATGCAATGACCCACTAGACTGGGATGCAGGTGCGCCGGGAAGTCTGGTCGGCATAGTTCTGTCGACCCAACTTTTAGGACTCCCCGCATGAGCCCCACGCCTCCCCCCACCCGGCCGCGCATGACGATCTTCGGCCGCGGCAGCTACGCCGAATCCCTCCGGATCGGCGAGATCCTCCGCAAGGAGACAGTCGGCGGCGCCCTCCTGGTGGCCGCCGCCGTGATCGCCCTGATCTGGGCCAACTCGCCGGCATCCGAG
>DATITT010000314.1:0-7005 GCA_035467435.1 Arthrobacter sp.
AGAATTTTCTTCATGAAGTGCTCCTTCTGTCTATCGTCCACCCTACGCCCCGCCCAATTCAGGCCACCCCTCCCCCATACAGGCTCACCGAACCGGGGCACCCATCGCTACCACGCGGGGTCGGCTTAGCGTGACTTTCCCGAGCAGTGGTCCTCAAGCCCCTCCGCAGCCTCAGCTGAAGATCAGGGGCGGCGTGAAGTTCTCCGAGCAACTGGAAGCCAAACCCACCTCCGCTCCCTGCCAGCCCGCCCGCTGGAGGCTGAGCGCTTAGAGAACCCAGACGCGCCGGCGGACAGCTTTTAGGGGCCAATCCGCGCCCCGGGGACGGCACCCGAAACAGGGTGGAAAACCGTTCCGGGAACTGGAGGTCGGCCATCTATTGGCCTGTCCCAAGTAGTCCGTGGGCCCAAAGCAAGTACTCACCAGGTATTACTCACGGGTACTCAAAGCACTATTGAGGTACAAGTTACGCATGTGACGGATGAGCTCTGATTCTACGGTGGGTTCCACGGGGGCTAGAGCGACGCAGGAACCATTCCCCGCACCGCTGCCACCGGATCCGCACCACCAGTGAATCACCGTTGATCGCACTGCGAAGGAGTGATCCATATGCCGAAAATTGCTTCCGGCTCGCCGTCATCCCGGCTCCGGAACGGGCGCCTGTACGCGCTCCTCATCCAAACCGTCTCCCGGGCACGCACGGTTTCCGTCCCCTACCGGCTCGGCGACGTGGTGATCGGGGACGACCCGTTCAACGGGCGGACGCAGGGCCTGGTGGCGGTCAAGAACGGCAGCTCCGTGGGAGTGCAGACCGCGGACCGGATTTTCTACTACGACTATCGGCAGCTCACGCGGCCGTAGGCCCATCCCGTGCCGCTGTCTGTCACTGTTCCGCTTCCCATCATTGTTATGAGCCGCCCAAGGAGTCCGATTCCAATGCCCCTCGCAAACGTCCCCACCCCGTATCTGACTATCGCCGAAGTGGCCGGGTGCCTGCGCGTGTCCAAGATGACCGTCTACCGGCTCGTCCGGGCCCGCGCACTGGCCTCGATGCGCTTCGGCAAGTCCTACCGAATCTCTGAAAAGGCCGTCGAAGACTACCTCAGGAAGACAAGCTTCTAGTCAGGAAGGATCTGCAGCGTCAGCCTCCGCCAGCGGCCGGAATTCCCGGGCCGGCTCGTTCCACCGGTTCCAGTCCCGGTGCCGGACTGTGGGCCTGCCTAGGTAGTAGCCCTGGCCGGCTGTCACTCCGAGACTGGTTACCGCGGCGAGTTCCTCGCGGGTCTCTATTCCTTCAGCGATGAGCACGGCTCCCAGTTGACCGGCGAATTCGGTCATAACCTCGCCAAAGGCTTGGCGGAGGGTGTCGGTTTCGATTCCGGCAATGAGAGTGCGGTCAAGTTTGATGAAGTCGGGGCGGATTTGCCTGATGTGGCGGATCGAATCGACGTACGAACCCGCGTGGTCGACCGACAGGCGGAGGCCTCGTCGGCGCAGGGGCGCCAGCGCGGCAACCAGAGCGGCGGGCTGCTCAATGGTCAGGGCCTCAGTCAGCTCGAGGACCATACGGTCCACGGCGACCGCAGATTCCTCGAGGAGCCCGGGCAGGAGCGGGTCCAGGCAGGTGGCGGGTGAGAGTTTCAGTGCCACGTACAGGTGCGCCGGGAGGTGCTTTGCTGAGGTGAGGGCGGACTCCAGAGCCGCGAGTTCAAGCTCACTGGCCAGTCGCGCTTCTGTGGCTGCCGCGAACCACTGCCCCGGTGTGCCGCCCTCGTCGCTGACGAACCGCGTGAACGCCTCGACTCCCAGGACCCTCCCGGTGGAAAGTTCACGGATTGGCTGGAACGCGGTCACCAGCATCCGGCCCTTCAAGATCTTCTCGATCCGAGAGCTCATGTGTTCCTCGGAATCCGGGGAAAGCGGTTCGGGACTGGACGACGGGTTCCCGGCATCCAAGGGGGGTCTCGTAAGGGATTCGAGAGCCATCAGGTGCTCCGCCAGCGCAATGTCCGGACGTCCAGGATGGGCCGCCAGATGTTCGCGGAGCAGTCCCTGGATATGCGCTTGCTCCGGCGCCGGGTCGGCCAGCACCTCAGCTATGATCCACGCGGCCTGCCGGCGGATCCCAGCTGTCTCAGCGTCCGGCGCCGATCCAAGGACTTGCTCTGCAGAGTCAGCACCACGGGGGCGCCCCGGAATGGACGGAGGCTCCATCGACATCGGTTATTCCTTTGTTCCAGATTCGGCTGAGCCCGAAGTCTGCATACGGTCGCCCGCGGTGCTCTGCCGAGGTTTCCCGGGCAAGGCGAGCGGACGACTGTGTTGACACAGTACAACGGGACCGACGTGTCTGTCTCTAGCGTCGGAGACTCATGCTGCAGCTCTTTGCAGCGGCCATACAACGCCAGCGATGCTGACCCTCTGAAAGCACCACCCCAAATCGGGAGATTCCCTACCCAGCCGGGGTCACCACGTCCTCCAGCACCGACCGGTCGAAGAAGCGGACCTCACCGGTTTCCGGAAAGAACACGGGAACGACGGAAGTGCTCGGGTCTTTTGAGGTTTCATAGATCTCCGGCGCACCCCCGTGCCTGCGGGCAATGGTTCCGACCAGATCCGTACCGCGGACCCTGACGGTCCGGTATTTGTAGCTCATTCGGGCTCCTTTGGTGACGTGGGACACAGCCTACTCCTCCCCGGTCCGGCCGGCTCGGGCCGCACGGCGCGCACGTCATGGAAGAACCCGGGGCCCGCACTGGTGCACAATGCGTTCATGACCAATGACGCTCCCCGCCCGGTCTACTTCCTTTCGGACAGTACGGGCATCACCGCAGAAACGCTGGGCAACACCCTGCTGACGCAGTTCCCCGCAACCGAATTCGACCGCATCACGATCCCCTTCATCACCACCGCCGACCAGGCCCGGGCCGTCGTCAAGGTGATCGACCACCGTGCCGCCACCGGCCTGCAGCCGATCGTCTTCTCCACCGCCGTCGGCAGCGACATCCGCCAGACCCTGGGCACCTGCAACGGTGTCATCGTGGACCTCATCGGCACCCACGTCGGGCAGCTGGAGCGCGCCCTGGGAACCGAGGCCAGCGGGGAACCGGGCCGGGCCCACGGACTGGGCAACGCCGCCCGCTACCAGACCCGGATGGCCGCCGTCGAATATGCCATGGAGCACGACGACGGCCAAAGCCTGCGCGCGCTCGAAAAGGCCCAGGTCATCCTGGTGGCCCCGTCGCGCTGCGGCAAAACCCCCACCACCATGTACCTGGCGCTGCAGCACGGCATCTTCGCCGCGAACTTCCCCCTGGTAGACGAGGACTTTGAACGCGAGGGACTCCCTAGGCCACTGCGGCCTTTTATTTCCAAGTGTTTCGGCCTCACCACCAACCCCCTGCGCCTGAGCCAGGTCCGCACGGAACGCCGCCGGGGCTCGCCCTACGCGTCGCTGCGGCAGTGCGGCTTTGAGCTGCGCAGCGCCGAGCTGCTGTACGTGTCCCACGGGATTCCCTACCTCAATTCGGCCAGCGTCTCCGTGGAGGAAATGGCAGCCACCATCCTCCAAAAGATGAACCTCAAGCACTAAGGGCAACGGTCCACGAATGTTGCGTGGACCACATCATGTGGAAACACCGGCCTGGACCTGTCACTGTGGACAGGACCTGCGCCCATCAACCGGCGACCGCCCCATGCGGGGCGGCGATACCCCATGCCACCATCTGCAAAGGAGCAGCAACCATGACGACAGACATCCTGTGGTTCTCAGAACTCGGTCTCAAGGACCTGGACCGGGTGGGCGGCAAGAACGCCTCCCTCGGCGAGATGGTGCAGAACCTGACCTCTGCCGGCGTCCAGGTCCCTGACGGCTTCGCCACAACGGCGGACGCCTACCGCAGCTTCCTCGCCGACTCCGGCCTGGACCAGAAGATCGCCGACCGGCTGGTCGGCCTGGACACCGACGACGTGACGGCCCTCGCGGCCGCTGGCAAGGAAATCCGCGGGCTGATGCGCGAGACGCCCTTCCTGCCGGACTTTGAAGCGCAGATCCGCGCCTCGTACCAGAAGCTGGTGGACAAGCACGGCGGATCCGAGGACCTCTCCTGGGCCGTCCGTTCCAGCGCGACGGCGGAGGATCTCCCCGATGCCTCCTTCGCCGGGCAGCAGGAAACCTTCCTGAACGTCCGCGGGATCGAGAACATCCTGGTGGCCATCAAGGACGTCTTCGCGTCCCTCTACAACGACCGGGCCATCGCCTACCGGGTGCACCACAAGTTCGAGCACGCTGAAGTGGCGCTCTCGGCGGGCGTCCAGCGCATGGTTCGTTCCGACGTCGGCGCCTCCGGCGTCATGTTCACCATGGACACCGAGTCCGGGTTCCAGGACGCGGTCTTCGTCACCTCCTCCTACGGCCTCGGCGAGGCCGTCGTGCAGGGTGCCGTCAACCCGGACGAGTTCTACGTCTACAAGCCCGCCCTGGAGGCAGGCCGCCCGGCCATCCTCAAGCGCGGGCTGGGCGAGAAGGCACTCCAGATGACCTACACGAGCAACCGCGAAATCGGCCACACCATTGACTTCGTGCCGGTGGAGGCTTCCTTGCGGAACCGCTTCAGCCTCACGGACGACGACGTCGAGCAGCTCGCCCGCCACGCCGTCGCCATCGAGAACCACTACAAGCGCCCGATGGACATCGAATGGGGCAAGGACGGGATCGACGGCGGCCTGTACATTCTGCAGGCACGCCCGGAAACCGTGCAGTCCCGCAGGACCTCCGGCAGCCTGAGCCGTTTCCGCCTCAACGGGACCGGCAAGGTCCTGGTCGAGGGCCGGGCCATCGGCCAGCGCATCGGCGCCGGCAGCGTCCGCATCCTTACGTCGATTGACCAGATGGCCGCGTTCAAGACCGGCGACGTCCTCGTCGCAGACATGACCGACCCGGACTGGGAACCGATCATGAAGCGCGCCTCCGCGATCGTGACCAACCGCGGCGGACGCACCTGCCACGCGGCCATCATCGCCCGGGAACTGGGGATTCCCGCCGTCGTCGGCACCGGCTCCGCCACCGATGTGCTCTCCGACGGACTCGAGGTGACTGTCTCCTGCGCCGACGGCGAGACCGGCGTCATCTACGAGGGCCTCCTGGACTTCAGCGTCGAGGAAACCGAGATCACCCAGCTGCCCGAGGCCCCGGTCAAGGTCATGATGAACGTCGGCACCCCCGAGCAGGCGTTCACGTTCGCGCAGCTGCCCAACCACGGTGTGGGCCTGGCCCGGCTGGAATTCATCATCAACCGGCAGATCGGCATCCACCCCAAGGCGCTGCTGAACCTGGACGAGCAGCCGGACGAGGTCATCGCCGAAATCCGGGAGCGGATCGCCGCCTACGACAGCCCTCGCGACTACTACATCAAGCGCCTGGCCGAAGGGGTAGCGACCATCGCCGCGGCGTTCGCGCCGGAGCCGGTGATTGTGCGGATGTCCGACTTCAAGTCCAACGAGTACGCCAACCTCATCGGGGGGCCCGCCTACGAGCCGCACGAAGAGAACCCGATGATCGGCTTCCGCGGCGCCTCCCGGTACCTGGAGCCGTCCTTCCGGGACTGCTTCGACCTGGAATGCGAGGCCCTGTCCTTCGTCCGCAACGAGATGGGCCTGACCAACGTCAAGCTGATGATCCCGTTCGTGCGCACCGTGGACGAGGCCAGCGGCGTCATCGACCTGCTCGCCGAGAACGGACTGCGCCGCGGCGAAAACGGCCTCGAGGTCATCATGATGTGCGAACTGCCGTCCAACGCCCTGCTGGCCGACGAGTTCCTGGACTTCTTCGACGGTTTCTCCATCGGCTCCAACGACATGACCCAGCTGACCCTGGGCCTGGACCGGGACTCCGCCATCGTCGCGGCCAGCTTCGACGAGCGCAACCTTGCCGTCAAGAAGCTCCTGAGCATGGCCATCAAGGCCTGCAAAGCGCGCGGCAAGTACGTGGGCATCTGCGGCCAGGGGCCCAGCGACCACCCGGACTTCGCCGAATGGCTGGTGGAGGAAGGCATTGACTCCGTCTCGCTGAACCCTGACACCGTGGTGGACACCTGGATCCGGCTCGCCGGAGCGGCAGCCACCGCCGGCTCGGCAGCCAACTGACACGGTCAACCGGCACAGCCACCTGACGCGGTGATTGACGCGGTGAACTGACAACACGCCCGCAGCAAGAGACACCCCGGTCCTCGGACCGGGGTGTCTCTTTATGCCGGGCAGCCCCTCCATCGCCGCGGTGCTGCACGGCCATGCAGCCGGATCGGGCCAACGGAGCTTGTCGCAAGCGGGGAGTCTTCAGCGCCCCCGCCCTGGCCGGTGCCGTGCCCGGACCGGCGGGCGCCCTCGCGCCGCACCTTCACCGCCACAGCTGTGGCCGGAGGAACCGCTGCCCTGATGCTCGCCGGGATTTCCGGCGCCTCGGCGCACGTCGGTGTCACTCCGGACAAGACCACCGCGAACTCCTACGCCCTGCTGACCTTCGGAATTCCGCATGGCTGCGAGGAGTCCGGCACCACGAAGGTGACCATCACCCTCCCCGCCGAACTCAACGATGCGCAGCCCACGGTCAACCCCAACTGGACAGCCTCGAAAGTCACAGAACAGCTGGCCGAACCGAAGAAACTCGCGGACGGGACCTCCATCACCAAGCGGACCAGCCAGATCGTCTACACCGCCAAGGCACCGCTGGAACCCGCGCTCCGCGATGCCCTGGTGCTATCGGTGAAACTGCCCGCCGCCGCCGGGAAGACCCTGTACTGCCCGACCCTTCAGAACTGCGAGGTCGGTCAGGCCGACTGGTCCGAGCTCCCCGCCCAGGGACAGGATCCGCACTCACTCAAGGCGCCGGCGCCGGCCGTGACGGTCACGGCTGCCGCGGCGGCTGACGGGCCCAGGAAGTAGCTGACCTCGATTGATGCCCGGAAATCACAATCCGGGCATCAATCGGGCTCCACCATCGTGGCGCCG
>DATITT010000315.1:0-6878 GCA_035467435.1 Arthrobacter sp.
CACCTCCGTGCACCCGGACTACGTCTTCGACGCCGAAGCCGAATTCGGCCGCACAGCCCCGCTGATCGTGGAGATCGGTTCCGGGCTCGGCGACGCCGTGTGCCACGCGGCCGAGGAGAACCCGGACAAGGACTTCCTCGCCGTTGAGGTCTACACCCCGGGGCTGGCCAACACGCTGATCAAGATCAACAGCCGCGGCCTGGGCAACGTCCGCGTTGTGGAGGCGAACGCCCCCGAGGTGCTCGCCACCATGCTGCCGGCCGGGTCCGTGACGGAACTGTGGGTGTTCTTCCCGGACCCGTGGCACAAGTCCCGCCATCACAAACGCCGCCTCATCCAGCCGGCCTTCGCCGACCTAGCCGCCCGGGCCCTCAAACCGGGCGGTCTCTGGCGCATCGCGACGGACTGGTCCAACTATGCCGTGCACGTGCGCGAGGTCCTGGCCGACTCCGCCGACTTCGAGAACCTGCACGACGGCGAGCGCAGCGGCACCGAGAGTCCCCTCACCCAGGTGTGGGAATCCGGCGTCGAGTCCCTCGTGGGCGGGGCCCCGGTCAAGGAGGGCCGCGCCCCCGTGAGCACCGAACACACCGGCCCCAACGAGGGCACCGATGAGGCAGGCGGCTGGGCGCCGCGGTTCGACGGCCGGATCCTGACGAGCTTTGAAAACAAGGCCCACGAGGCCGGCCGGCTCATCTTCGACCTCAGCTACCGGCGCCGCTAAGCACACCCCGATGGTGGGTGCCGTCGCAGGATCCTGATCGCCGGCATTGCTGTTCCCGGCGGGCTCCGCGTGGCACGATTACGTCAGAGGCAGGAACCGGGCGGAACTGCGGTCCGGTGGAAGCACCACGTCAGTTGAAGGATCGATCATCAAAAGAGAACTGCAGGACGCCGCTGACGCGGCCGAGGACATCACCAACTCGCGGACGCTGGAGCTTGTGGCGCGGGCCGGATTCGCCGTCAGCGGCCTCCTGCATCTGCTGATCGGGCTGGTCGCGATCCGGCTTGCCATGGGCGGCCAGGGCGATGCAGACATGAGTGGCGCCGTCGAGCAGCTCGCTCAGCAGCCGGCCGGGCCGGTGCTGCTCTGGAGTTCTTTCGCGGCGTGCGTGGCCCTCGCAGTGTGGCAGACCAGCGACGCCATCTTCGACTTTGAGCACCTTCCGGCCAAGAAAAAGGCTGTGAAGAAGGCCAAGGCCGCTCTCCAGGCCGTGGTCTACGCCGGGCTCGCCGTGACCCTGGCATCCTTCGCGATCGGCGCGGGCAAAGACCACAGCAGCTCAACGAGCGATCTCACCGTCGCCGTTATGAAAGCCCCCGGCGGCTACCTCCTCCTGCTCGCCGTCGGCGCGGGGATCGCCATCGCCGGAATTGTCTACGCCATCCGCGGCTTCCGGCAGTCCTTCGCCAAACACCTCCGGCTCCCCGCCTCGGCGAAGGCCCGGACGGCGGTGACCGTCCTCGGCGTCGTAGGCTACGCCGCCAAGGGCGTCGCCCTGCTGCTGGCCGGCCTGCTGATTATCATCGCCACCATCAAAGTGCATCCCGAGGAGTCCACCGGGCTCGACGGCGGGCTGAAAGGCCTGCGCGACCAGCCCTTCGGCATGTACATGCTGGCTGCTGTGGGCATTGGCCTGATCTGTTACGGCATTTTCATGATGGCGCGGGCAAAACTCGCCAGGATGTAGGGGCCCGTCCATGAACAGCCCGGAATTCAGCGCAGCCGCCCCGGGGTCCGCCTATGTCCTGGCCGGATCCCTGATCTCGGACGGGCATGCCGCTGCTGATTCGGTCGTCGCGGTGGCCGACGGCCGGATCGCCTACGCCGGGCCCAAACGCGGCTTCGACGCCGCGGGCTTTCGGGGCGCACGGGAGGTCACCCTTCCGCCGGGCAGTTCGATCCTTCCCGGGCTCGTGGACCTGCACTGCCACGGCGCGGCGGGCGGCAGCTTCCCCACCGGCGACGGCCCTGCATGCCGCGACGCCGTCGGCTTCCTGCACCGCAGCGGAACAACGACGCTGCTGGCCAGCCTGGTGACGGCACCAGCGGAGGAACTCCTCCGGGGAATCGCGGTGTTGAGACCGCTGGCGGACGAGGGGCTCATCGCGGGCATCCATTCCGAGGGCCCGGTCCTCTCCCAGGCCCGTTGCGGGGCGCAGAACCCGGAGTGGCTCCGGACCCCTGACCTGGAGCTGCTCCGCCGGTTGCTGCATGCGGCCGGCGGGACGCTCAAGACCATGACCTATGCCCCCGAGCTGCCCGGCGCCGGCCGGCTGGTCAGCATGCTCACCGGGAATGGTGTTACGCCTTCGCTGGGCCACACCAACGCCGACGCCCGCACCGCCGCAGATTCCCTGACCGTCGCGGCCGCGTCCCTGCGTGCCGTCGGGGCCGGAGCGGGCCGGCGGCCCACGGTAACGCACCTGTTCAACGGGATGCCACCGCTCCACCACCGGAGCCCCGGACCTGCGGCGGCGTGCCTGCGCCTGGCGGCCGATGGCACGGTCGCCGTGGAACTCATTGGCGACGGCGTCCATCTGGACCCCGAGACGGTGCGGATGGTGTTCGAACTGGTCGGCGCCGACAACGTCGTCCTCGTCACCGATTCCATGGCGGCGACCGGCCTGCCCGACGGCGAGTACGAGCTGGGCCCCTCCGCAGTGGATGTGCGCGGCGGCGTGGCTGCGCTCAAGAGCAACGGGGCCCTCGCCGGCGGCACGGCCACGTTGCTCGAAGTGGTCCGGAAGACAATCGAGGCCGGGGTGGCACCCGAATACGCGGTGAAGGCGGCGACCTTGGTGCCGGCGAGGATCCTGGGCCTCGCGGACCAGATCGGCAGCCTGAAGGCAGGCATGCGCGCCGACATCGTGGCGGTCGATGGTGACTTCGGGCTGGCCGCGGTCCTGCGCGGCGGCCATCCCTTGCCCCGCCCTGCCGGGGTCAGGGCTTGAAGTCGTCGTGGACCACGACGCGTGACAGCCCAATCGATCCGTCCGGCAATCAGGGTTTGCGTTTGCAGCCGGATGGTGACGTGAGGTGAGGCGCGCCCTCAGGGGAGCACTGCAATATCGGGGGCCTCTGTCGGCCTGTGTTACGTTTTTCTTTGGTATTCCGTCGGTCCAGGTCGATGGATAAAACGGCAAACCCGGCGCAATCCGGGGACGCAAAGCCACGGGGCCCACGCGGCCAGCCGGGCCGCCCGAACAGCAAAGGTCTCCCACGATGCACGCACTCCTTCCACCACGAAGGTCAAAGATACGAAGCTCCGGAAGTCTTCCCCGGACATACCGTTAATCTCTCTAAGACCGAAAATCCCTTACCGGAATGGGAGCGTCAACCACTCCGGTGCTGTGGTGCAGCAGCCGCCCGAACGGAATGGCCGCGCTCAAGCGCGATGCGCAGGCCTGCAGCCCGGCCGGAACAGCCCCTCAACGCGGCAAGTACACAAGCAACTCACCGTTCGGTGCTCTCTTGACAGTTCAACTTCAGGATTTAGGGGACTCTTTGAAGGACTTGAGCTTTACACCAACGCCAGATCCCGGCCCGGCCGAGGAGCTACCGGAGCGGCTCCGGAGAGAAACCTCCGGACTGCACCGCAACGTCGAGGAAATGACGGATCTTCCCGGATCCATTTCCACCCGGGAGGACTACGTGCAATTGTTGCGGCGGCTTCATGGTTTCCACACCGCCGTTGAGGCGCGGCTGGCCGACCCTTCGTGGGCCGCAGGGTGGCTCGATCTTGGGATTGCCTTGCCCGCGCACAGGCGGGCGCATCTGCTGTCCGAGGATCTGTTGTCCCTTGGAGCCCTGCCCACGAAGGCTACGGTGCGGCTCCCCGGGCTGGACAACATCGGTCAGGCCCTGGGATGCCTCTACGTCATCGAGGGCTCCTCTTTGGGAGGGCGTGTCCTCGCCCCGGCTTTCCGTGCTGTCCTCGGTGACGTCCCCACCGGTTTCTTTGACAGTGATGAAAGGATGCATCCGCACCCGTGGCGTTCCGTCACTGCGGGACTTCGAAAGTTCGACGCAGCCGCCGGGAGCGCCGATGATGTGGTGCTGGGAGCGCAGGGAACGTTTTTGGCCTTCGGCAGGCACCTTGCCTGCCGGGCACGGGTCAGGACCGAAGTCCCGTGACCCGCGCCCAGGAACTGCTGACGGCGGACGAACAAGAACGCCTCGAGGAATGCGCGCGTGAGCCCATCCATGCGCCCGGGGCGATCCAGCCTCACGGTGCCCTGCTCGTCGTCGACCCTTATTCCCTGGAAATCGTGCAGGCCAGCGCCAATACTGGCGTGCTACTTGGCCGTGATGTGGACTCGCTTCTGGGCCAGCGGCTGGAGGTCCTGGCCGGTTCCGAAGCGGTGGCGACGCTGCGGGCGGTGATCGCTGCCGGGGTCGAAGACGCCCCGAACCCGATGTCTCTCACTATCCTCGGGCGAGCCTTTGACGTTATTTTGCACCAGGCGGACGGACTGGTCATTGTGGAATTCGAACCCGCCCGCGAGTGGGGCGACGCGAATCTGCTGGCGCTATTGCACCCGGCGTCTAAACGGCTCTCCACGGCCAAGTCGGTGAGCGACGTGTGGGCTGCAGCCGCACGGGAGGTACGACGGCTCACGGGCTTCGACCACGTCATGGTCTATCACTTTCATCCGGACGGACACGGTGAAATTGTGGCTGAGGAGCATGGCGAGGGCATCACCCCGTACCTCGGGCTGCACTTCCCTGCGTCGGATATTCCAGCCCAGGCCCGCCGGATCTACCTGAAGAAACTCTCACGCGTGATCGCTTCCAGCGATTACCGGGCCGTTGCCCTGGTCCCGGAACTAAACCCTCGGACAGGCAGGCCCACAGACCTGTCCCTGGCTGAACTGCGCAGCGTCTCACCGCATCATCTGCAGTTCATGCGGAACATGGGCCAGAGCGCCTCGATGTCCCTGTCGCTGGTCCATGAGGGCCAGCTCATCGGGATGGTCACCTGCTCGCACCGGGAACCTCTCTATCTGCCCTACATCCGGCGGCGCGTCTGTGAGATCCTGGCGGCGCGGATCACGTTGCAGCTCGGCGCAGTGACCGAGCAACGCCGGCTTTCGGATCAATTGCAGAATCAGCGTCTGCGCAGCAGCTTCATCCAGCAGATGGTCACCGCGGACAACGTGGCGGAGGCGCTCGTCAACGGTGCCGCCAACGTCCTTGACCTCCTGGCGGCCGACGGGGCAACGGCCCGGATCGACGGGACGCGAGCCAGCGCCGGTCAGACGCCGCCGGGGGAGAACGTGGACGCGATGGTCGACCTTTGGCGCAGTACTGCCCGGGACCACCAGCTGATCAGCGACTCGCTCAGCACCGACCGGCCTGACCTGGCCGAACTCCTGCCCGGAACGGAGGGACTCGTCCTTCTGGATCTGGGCGCAGGAGGCGACTACCTTCTCTGGTTCCGCAACGAGGTCCTAAAATCGGTCAACTGGCTCGGCGATCAATCACCCGCGAACCGCAATACGCCGTTGTCACCCCGGAATTCATTCCGGATGTGGTCCCAATCTGTGGCCGGGCAGGCTGCACCCTGGGACCCGGTGGCGGTCGCGGAGGCCGGCGAACTGCGCCATGACATCGACTCGGTCCGGCTGAACCGGGCGCAGGCCCGGCTCGCTCATCAGGGCCTCCACGACGCGCTGACCGGACTGCCCAACCGACGCCTGCTCACGGAGCGTCTTGGACGGGCGCTGGAACGGCGCGCCCACGGCGTTCCGGCGTCCGTTCTCTTCATCGACCTTGACCGCTTCAAGTTAGTTAACGACTCGTTCGGACACGAGGTCGGTGATGCGCTGATCGTGGAAGCCGCGGAACGCATCTCCCGCGTAACCCGGGGCAGCGACACCATCTGCCGATTCGGCGGGGATGAGTTCCTGGTCCTCTGCGAAAACACGGACGCCGAAACTGCCGAAAGCATAGCGGAGCGCATCGTAGAGGCGTTCCGGGCGCCGGTCCGCGTCGACGGCATCGAGCTGCGCATAACGGTGTCTGTGGGGATTACGGTGGCGCAGAGACATCACCGCCCCGCGGATCTGCTCCGTGAGGCCGACAGCGCCATGTATCTATCCAAGAACGCGGGCCGAAACCGGAGCTCATGGTTCACAGACCCGTTGCGGGATCAGGCCAGAGACCGTGTGCACTCTGAGCACGCTCTGCGCCAGGGCATCGATCGCGACGAACTTGTGCTCCATTACCAGCCCATCTGCGATGTCGCAGAGGGAGAACTCAAAGGCGTGGAAGCCCTGGTGCGGTGGAACCGGCCCGGTCACGGACTGGTTCCCCCGGATGAATTCATCCCTCTGGCCGAAGACATCGGCATCATCAACCAACTCGGTGAATGGGTGATGACAGAGGCAGTCCGGCAACTCAAGCAATGGCAGGACGACGGCGTCGTAGGATCCGGTTTCCACATGGCCGTCAACGTCTCCCCGCTCCAACTCCTGGCCCCCTCGCTCATCGGCACCGTTAAACGGCTCGTGACCGGCTACGGCGTGAATCCCTCCGACCTGATCATTGAGATCACCGAATCGACGATGATGTCAGCGTCAACAGCCATCACCGACGCGCTGGGCGCCCTGGCAGATTACGGGGTCACGCTCTCAATCGACGATTTTGGTACCGGGTACTCCTCCCTGGCCTACCTGCGCTACATGCCGGTCAATCAACTGAAGATCGACAGATCCTTTGTCGCCGGACTCGGCAACAATCAAGCCGATGCCACCCTCGTGGAGACCGTCATCGGCCTCGCCCGCGGACTGGGCATGATCTGCGTCGCCGAAGGAGTTGAGACCGCCGCCCAGATGAACCTGCTTCGCGGACTGGGCTGTGACCTGGCCCAGGG
>DATITT010000316.1:0-8210 GCA_035467435.1 Arthrobacter sp.
GCACCGAAATCAACGCGGTGAACGAGTTCGAGGCGCTGGCCGAAACCCGCGAGGACGCCCCCACCGCCATCCTGGCCCCGCAGGCATAAGACATGCGGATCGTTATAGCTCCGGACAAGTTCAAGGGCTCCCTTTCCGCGCCGGACGTCGCCCGGCACCTGGCAGCAGGACTCCAGGCGGCAGCGGGCTCCAAGCTGGACGTCCTCCTGATTCCGGTGGCCGACGGCGGCGAAGGCACCCTGGATGCCGCCATCGGCTCCGGCTTCACCCGCCGCAGCGCGGTCGTGAGCGGACCCACCGGGGAACCGCTCACGGCAGACTTCGCGGTGCGCGGCCGGGAGGCGGTCATCGAGATGGCGGCCGCCTCCGGGCTGGCGGTGCTGCCCGGCAGCGGCCCCGACTCGGCCAGTGCCGCCGGCGCCACGAGCCTGGGGACCGGCGAGCTGGTCCGCGCGGCCCTGGATGCCGGCTGCCGGCAGATCATCCTCGGCGTGGGCGGCAGTGCCAACACCGACGGCGGCGCGGGCGTCCTGCAGGGCCTCGGCGCCCGGTTCCTCGACGGCGCGGGCCGGGAGCTTCCGCCCGGCGGCGCCGCCCTGGCCCGGCTGGACCGGATCGAATTCACCGGCTTCGACCCGAGGCTGGAAGAAACACGCTTTGTGCTGGCCAGTGACGTCGACAATCCGCTGCTTGGCGCCGAGGGCGCCGCCGCGGTCTTCGGACCGCAGAAGGGCGCCAGCCCGGCGGACGTGGAAGCACTCGACGCCGCGCTGGCCCACTTTGTGGACGTGCTGGCGGGGGAACTCGGGCCGCGGGCGGTCAAAGCCGCGCAGGCCCCCGGCGCCGGGGCAGCCGGCGGGGTGGGCTATGCCGCGATCGCGGCCCTGGCAGCCACGCGCCGGCCGGGCATCGACGTCGTCCTCGAATTCACGGAGCTGGAAGCGCGCCTGGCCGGCGCGGATCTGGTGATCACCGGCGAAGGGAGCCTGGACGAACAAAGCCTGCTGGGCAAAACCCCGATGGGTGTCGCCCGGGCGGCGGCGCGGGCCGGCATTCCCGTGATCGCCGTCTGCGGGCGCACCACGCTGGACCCGGAACAGCTCACGGCAGCCGGGTTCCGCGAGGTCCACGCTTTGACGGAGCTCGAAAGCAATGTAGACACATGTATAGCGGAGGCGGCAGCGCTTCTGGAACGCCTGGGGCGGACCATCGGGCTGCAGCTGGCGGCGCCGGCTGCTGACCCCACGGCCGCGAGCAAGGAGAGCCTGAATGTCTGAAGAAAGTTTCGACCTCGTCATCCGGGGGCAGCGCGTCCTGACGACGGCGGGGATCGCGCCGCGCGAAGTGGGCGTGCGCGGCGGCAAGATCGTTGCCATCGAGCCGCTCGGCAACGGGCTGACCGGCGCAGAGGTCATTGAGCTCGCGGAGGACGAAACCCTGCTTCCCGGCCTCGTGGACACCCACGTCCACGTCAACGAGCCGGGCCGCACCGAGTGGGAGGGCTTTGCCTCCGCCACCAGGGCTGCGGCGGCCGGCGGCGTGACCACCATCATCGACATGCCGCTCAACAGCATCCCGCCCACCACCACGGTGGACGGGCTCAAACTCAAGCGCGAAGTGGCCGAGGAACAGGCGTTCGTTGACGTCGGGTTCTGGGGCGGAGCCGTTCCCGGCAACAAGTCGGACCTCCGCCCGCTGCACGACGAGGGCGTCTTCGGCTTCAAGTGCTTCCTGCTGCACTCCGGCGTGGACGAATTCCCCCATCTGGACGCCGAGGAGCTCGAAGAGGACCTCGCCGAGCTCAAGTCCTTCGATTCGCTCATGATCGTCCATGCCGAGGACTCCCACGCGATCGACCGGGCCCCGCACCCGGGCGGCGTCCAGTACGCGACGTTCCTCGCGTCCCGGCCCCGCGGCGCGGAGAACAAGGCCATCGCCGAGGTGATCGAACGCGCCCGCTGGACCGGCGCCCGCGCCCACATCCTGCACCTGTCCTCCTCGGACGCCCTGCCCATGATCGCCAGCGCCAAGCGCGACGGCGTCCACCTCACGGTGGAGACCTGCCCGCATTACCTCACCCTCATGGCCGAGGAAATCCCCAACGGGGCCACCGCCTACAAGTGCTGCCCGCCCATCCGCGAGGCCTCCAACCGGGAACTGCTCTGGAAGGGCCTCCAGGACGGCACCATCGACTGCATCGTCTCGGACCACTCCCCCAGCACCCTGGACCTCAAGGACCTGGAGAACGGCGACTTCGCCGTGGCGTGGGGTGGGGTCTCCTCGCTCCAGCTCGGCCTGTCCCTGATCTGGTCGGAGGCCCGGCACCGCGGCATTCCGCTGGAACAGGTGGTGTCCTGGATGGCCCGGAAGCCCGCCGAACTGGCGAGGTTGACCACCAAGGGCCAGCTTGCCCTGGGATACGACGCCGATTTCTCCATCTTCGCGCAGGACGAGGCCTTCGTGGTGGACGTTTCCAAGCTCAAGCACAAGAACCCCATCACCCCGTACGACGGCAAAGCGCTCTCCGGCGTGGTCCGCAGGACCTTCCTGCGCGGGCACGAAATCGACGGCCGCACGCCCAGCGGACAGCTGCTCCGCCGCGGCGGAGTCTGACGGCTCCCATGGCGACCGAAGTCCATTCCCCCAGGGGCCCATCTGCGCGCCGGGAGCCCGGCCCGGCCTCCGGTCCGCGGCTCAGGGCGCACGGCCTGGCCGTCTGGGTCACACCGGGCGGGGGCCGGGACATCGACGACGCCGACATGGCGCGGGCCGCGCAACTGCTGCTGGCGCATGCCCTGAAGATTGCCCCGGAGGCGGACGTCCAGGTCTGGCCCGCCGCCGGGGCTGCAACTCCCGCCGGGGGCGGAACCCCCGTGCCGCCGCCGTCCGCTGCGGAGGAGTCCCCGGAAGAGGGCAACGACGGCGCCACCCGCCTGCCGCCGTCGGCCGGCCCAGCGTGCCTGGTGTCCGTGGACCTGGCCGCCGCTGAGGTCCACCTGGACGGGAAGCGGGTGCCGCTGACCGGCGTCGAGTTCAAACTGCTGCGCTACCTGGTGGAGAACTGCTCCCACGCCGTGGGCCGGGAGGAGCTGCGGCTGTTCCTCGAATCGTTCGATTCACCCGCGGCGGCGTCCCGTTCCATCGATGTGTACGTGGGCCGGGTACGGCGCAAGCTGCGCGGCGGGCGGCACGCGATCGCCACGGTCCGCGGCGGCGGCTACCAGTTTGTGCCCGGACCCCACACCAAGGTGCGCGGACCGGCGGAATACAGCATCTGAACCAGCGGTTGTGCACCAGCAGACCGTTTCATCCGCAGACAGACCCCTCAGAGACCCCTCAACGACCCCGAAGGAATCCCCATGAGCCCCCAGCTGAGCATCAAACTCCAGCCCGGAACCCCCGCCCCGGACTTCACCCTGCCGGACGCCGCGGGGCAGAAAGTCGCGCTGGCCGACTACCGCGGCAAGAACGTCATTGTGTACTTCTACCCGCAGGCCGCCACCCCGGGCTGCACCACCGAAGCCTGCGATTTCCGCGACAACCTGGCGTCCCTGCAGGGTTCCGGCTATGAAGTGCTGGGCATCTCCCCCGACGCACCGGAGGCACTGGCGGACTTCAGCGGCGACTTCGCCCTGACCTTCCCGCTGCTCGCCGACGAGGACCATGCCGTGGCGCGGGCCTACGGCGCGTGGGGCGAGAAGCTGGTCAACGGCGAGGTCACCGAGGGGATCGTCCGCTCCACCGTGGTCCTGGACCCCGAGGGCACGGTGACGCTGGCGCAATACCAGGTCAAGGCGCAGGGCCACGTCGCTGCGCTGAAGGAAGAGCTGGGCGCCTAGGCACCCTGCGGTTCCGCGGCGCTTTCGGACCCGCGCACCCCGGATCCGCACCGCGCCCGTCCGAAACCGCCGCGGAAACCGGCTAAACCCGAGTTCCCGCCACGATGGTGGCCGTGGACCGGAGCCGGATGGCGCCGTCGTGTTCGTAGCGGCCCAGCAGCCGGAAGACGTCGGACCGGATCAGTTCGCGGGCTTCCCGGTCGGACCTGGCCAGGCCCATCGCCACGGTGGTCGCAATGTCGGTCATAAACTCCCAGTAGTGTTCCGGGGATTCGAGCACCAGGTCCGTGCTGACTTTCCGCTCGCTGACGTCGGCCAGGCCGGCCTCGCGGAACATGCGGGACATCAGCCCTGCCGCGGAATACCGGAACAACCCCGGGACCCCTGCGGGCGGCGAGGGGAGTTCCGTGTGGTGCGCCAGCGTGCCCAGGATCAGGCTGGCCCACGGGTTTTCCGCGGCCGGGCCCCACACGGCAGCCGTTATCCGCGCCCCGGGCCTGGCCGTCCGGACCATCTCCCGGAGCGCGGGCGATATCCCGGGGAAGTAGGTGAATCCGAAGCGGCAAAACACGGCGTCGAAGGATTCGTCTTCCAGCGGCAGGGCAGCGGCGTCGCAGACCTCGAAGCGCACGTTCTGAAGGCCCCTGGCCAACGCTTTGACCTCGGCCACCTCGAGCATGCCGGCTGAAATGTCGGTCAGGACCACCTGGCCGTCCGGCACCAGTGCCGCCGCCGTGAGCCCTGGCTCCCCCGTCCCTGACGCAACGTCCAGCACCGAGGCACCCGGGTGGAGCCACGCGTCCTCAATCAGGGCATCCCCGAACGGGCCGTGCCAGCCGAGCAGTTCGGCGTCCCATTTCTGCCAGCCTGCCGCGAACTGGTCCCAGATGTTGCGCTGCTGGTCACGGATGCTGTCCGCTGTGACTGACATGGTGCGACTCCTTACGCCCGGACCGCACCCTCCCCCATCCCTAGTGTGCCCCGCTGCCCCCGCGGTAGCAATGGTGGCGGGGCAGTAGGCTTAACGGCATGTCTACCCCCGAAAACCCCGGCACCCCAGTCGAGCAGCACGTCCCCGAGCGGCGTGAGGTCACCGTGCGCCGGGCGCCGAAGTTCGTGCCGTTCCTGGTTCTGGGCGGGATCCTGGGCTTTGGCGTGGCCGCCTTCCTCGCCTACGGACTCCCGGGCGATGAAAGCTACGATGCCGGCGCCGTCTTTGGCTTCTTTCTGATCATGTGCGGCGCGGGCGGCGTCATCCTGGGCGGCGTCGCGGCGCTCATCCTGGACCGCCTGAGCGTGCGCAGGGCCAAGCGCGCCGTCGTGGAATCCGTTCCCGATTCCGTGCCCGACACCGGCGGCCAGCAGGGGACCTGAGCGGGCCGCAGGTCATAAACCGGCAGCCGGGAAAGTCCTAGCGCACAACGTGAGATAATCGACCAGTGGCACGCGGCGATGGAAAACTTTCTCATGATCTTCTCTCTGGCGAAAAAGGCCCCCAGGACGCATGTGGCGTCTTCGGGGTCTGGGCTCCCGGGGAAGAGGTTGCAAAACTCACCTATTACGGGCTGTATGCACTGCAGCACCGCGGTCAGGAGTCGGCTGGTATAGCCACCAGCGACGGCAAGCGGATCAGCGTCTACAAGGACATGGGACTCGTCTCCCAGGTCTTCGACGAGACCACGCTCAACACCCTGACCGGGCACCTGGCCGTCGGCCACTGCCGTTACTCCACCACGGGCGCCAGCCACTGGGCCAATGCGCAGCCCACCCTGGGCGCCACCGCGACCGGCACCGTGGCCCTGGCCCACAACGGCAACCTGACCAACACCGCCGAGCTCAAAGCCATGATCGTGGACCGCAACAGCGGCCAGCTCACCGGTGAAATGAAACAGGGCAACACCTCGGACACGGCCCTCGTCACCGCGCTGCTGGAGGGCGAAGAGGGCAAGTCGCTCGAACAGACCGCCATGGAGCTGCTGCCCAAAATCAAGGGCGGCTTCTGCTTTGTCTTTATGGACGAAGGCACCCTCTACGCGGCCCGCGACACGTACGGCATCCGCCCGCTCTGCCTGGGCCGGCTGGAGCGCGGCTGGGTGGTCGCCTCCGAGCAGTCCGCCCTCGCCACCGTCGGCGCCAGCTTCATCCGCGAAATCGAGCCCGGCGAGTTCATCGCGATCGATGAGGACGGCGTCCGCTCCCAGCGCTTCGCCGCGGCGACGCCGGCCGGCTGCGTCTTCGAGTACGTTTACCTCGCCCGCCCGGACGCCTCCATCGCCGGCCGCTCCGTGTACGAGTCCCGCGTGGAAATGGGCCGCCAGCTGGCCCGCGAAAACATCCAGGAAGCGGACATCGTCATCCCGGTGCCGGAGTCCGGCACCCCCGCAGCCGTCGGCTATGCCGAGGAATCCGGTATCCCCTTCGCCCACGGTTTCGTCAAGAACGCCTACGTGGGCCGCACGTTCATCCAGCCCTCCCAGACGCTCCGCCAGCTCGGCATCCGGCTCAAGCTCAACGCGCTGGAGTCCGTGATCCGCGGCAAGCGCGTCGTGGTGGTGGACGACTCGATCGTCCGCGGCAACACCCAGCGCGCGATCGTCCGGATGCTCCGCGAAGCCGGCGCCGCTTCCGTCCATGTGAAGATTTCCTCCCCGCCGGTGCAGTGGCCGTGCTTCTACGGCATTGACTTCGCCTCCCGCGCGGAGCTGATCGCCAACGGCGCCACGATCGAGGAAATCTCCCAGGCCATCGGCGCCGACTCGCTGGCCTACATCTCCGAAGACGGCATGATCGAGGCCACCCGCCAGCCGCGCGAACGTCTGTGCACCGCCTGCTTCACCGGCGACTACCCGATCGAGCTCCCGGGCGCCGACAAGGTGGGCAAGAACCTGCTCGACCGCACCGACCTCGGCGGGCTCCCCGCCGCTGGAGATGCCGCCCTCGGCGCCGCAGCGTCGGAATCCGCCGCCGCCGAAGCGGCCGCCGGTATCAGCGCCACCGATGATCCGGCCGAGAAGTCCGGCGCCACCGGCTGCGATCCGGGTCCGGACGCCGAATTTGAAGAACTGCTCACCGATGCCGATCGCGTTGATCGAACCATTGCTGCCGACAAGAAAGAGCCCGTATGACTTCCGCCTCCCCGGCCGCTGACATGAACGCCGCCCAGAACGCCGTCGGCATCACCTACGCCTCCGCCGGCGTCGACGTCGAAGCGGGCGACCGCGCCGTCGAACTCATGAAGGACGCCATCAAGGCGACGCACAACTCCTCGGTGATCGGCGGCGTCGGCGGCTTCGCCGGCCTGTACGACGTCTCGAAGCTCCTGACCTACAATCGCCCGCTGCTGGCCACCTCCACCGACGGCGTCGGCACCAAGGTCGCCATCGCGCAGGCCATGGACATCCACGACACCATCGGCTTCGACCTCGTCGGCATGGTGGTCGATGACATCGTCGTGGTGGGCGCCGAGCCGCTGTACATGACCGACTACATCGCCTGCGGCAAGGTTGTCCCCGAGCGCATCGCGGACATCGTCCGCGGCATCGCGGCCGCCTGCTCCGTGGCCGGCACCGCCCTCGTGGGCGGCGAAACCGCCGAGCACCCGGGCCTGCTGGGCGTACACGAGTACGACGTCGCCGGCGCCGCCACCGGTGTTGTCGAAGCCGCCGACCTGCTGGGCCCGGACCGCGTCCGCGCCGGCGACGTCGTGATCGGCATGGCCTCCTCCGGGCTGCACTCCAACGGCTACTCCCTGGTCCGCCGCGTCATCAACCACGCCGGCTGGGCCCTGGACCGCCACGTCTCGGAGTTCAGCCGCACGCTGGGCGAGGAACTCCTGGAACCGACCCGCGTCTACGCCGCCGACTGCCTGGACCTGGCCCGCACCTTCCCGGTGAACGGCTCCGCCGCCGGCCAGGCCGTGCACGGCTTCAGCCACGTCACGGGCGGCGGCCTCGCCGCAAACCTGGCCCGCGTCCTGCCGCAGGGCCTGCTGGCCACCGTGGACCGCGCCACCTGGCAGCTTCCGGCCATCTTCCGGCTCGTCGCCGAACTGGGCAACGTCCCGCTGGCCGACCTCGAGCGCACCCTGAACCTCGGCGTGGGCATGGTGGCGATCGTCTCCCCCGAGGCCGCCGACGCCGCCGTGAACCGGCTCAACGAACGCGGGCTGCCGGCCTGGGTCATGGGAACCGTGGAGGAAAACTCGGACTCCATCGTCAAGAGCGGACCGGACTACGTCCAGGGCGCCAAGGGCGTCGACGGCGGCGCCGTCCGGCTGGTCAACGCCTACGCCTGACCCCTCATCGAGTGCTCCGAAACGGCCGTTTGGCACCTCCAAAACGGCAGTTATGGAGCGCTCGATCTGTTTAACGC
>DATITT010000317.1:0-1833 GCA_035467435.1 Arthrobacter sp.
GTCCCAAGAGTCTTGAGCTGAGCAATGTCTGCACCCCAAATAGCCATTCGAAAAATCTCCTCAAGTGGTAGAACCGGACCCGGGCCCTGTTGGCGCCCCCGGCGGATCCCGGCTGCTCCGGAAGATCCAATGCCCCCAAACTATCCTGCCTGCCGAAAAAGTGTCGATGGGCAGCCCTCCCCATCCCCTCGATCCCACGCGCCGTGGCACCTAGCATGGAGTTATGTGCCGAAATATCCGGACCCTCCACAATTTCGAACCGCACGCGACCACCGCCGAGGTGGAGGCCGCCGCGCTGCAATACGTCCGCAAAATCAGTGGCAGCACCAAGCCGTCCAGGGCTAACGAGGAGGCCTTCAACCGGGCGGTGCACGAGATTGCACACGCCACCCAACATCTGCTCGACTCTCTGGTGACCCACGCCCCGGCCAAGGACCGCGGGGAGGAAGCCGCCAAGGCGAAGGCCAGGGCTGCCGTCCGCTTCGGCGCCGCCTGAGCGGACGCTGCCCGAGCGGGGGCTACTTGCCGAAACTGCGCAGCCGCAGCGAGTTCGCCACGACCAGCACGGAGCTGGCGGCCATTGCGGCCCCGGCGATCATCGGGTTGAGCAGGCCCAGGGCCGCCACCGGGATCCCGACAGCATTGTAGAAGAAGGCCCAGAACAGGTTCGTCTTGATGGTGGCCAGGGTCCGGCGCGACAGCTCGATGGCCTGGACGACCTGCCCCAGTTCATTGCCCATGACCGTCAGGTCGGCGGCCTCGATGGCGACGTCCGTGCCGGAGCCCATGGCGATGCCGAGGTCCGCCTGGGCCAGCGCCGCTGCGTCGTTCACGCCGTCGCCGGCCATGGCCACGGTGGCGCCGGCCGCCTGCAGTTTCCGCACGGCCTCGACCTTGCCCTCCGGCAGCACCCCGGCGTACACGTCCTCCGGGGCGATGCCGACGGCGGCCGCCACCTGCGCGGCGACGGCGGCGTTGTCCCCGGTCAGGAGGATGGGACGGAGCCCGAGCCCGCGGAGCCGCAGGATCGCGGCTGCGGAGCCCGGCTTGAGCGTATCCCGCAGACTGATGATTCCGGCCGGCTCCCCGTCCACGGCGAGCCAGACGGCAGTGGCCCCGGAGTCCTCCGCGTTGCCCAGGGCCTCGAGCTGCGCCGCAGTGGGCACGATGCCGTTTTCCTGCAGCCAGCCCGTGCGGCCGGCCGTCACGATCCGGCCCCCGACGGTTCCCTGGACTCCGCCGCCGGGTGCGGAGCGGAAGCCGCCGACGGCGGGAAGGGCGCCTGCGTCGTTGTTGCGGCGCTCCGCCGAGAGGGCCGCCGCGGCGACGGCGCGGGCGATCGGGTGTTCGGATGCGGCCTCCACCGCGCCGGCCAGACGCAGCACCTCGGCCGGGCTGAAGGCTCCGAACGCCTCGGTGCCGTCGACGGCCAGGTGCCCGCTGGTCACGGTGCCGGTCTTGTCCAGCAGGATGGTATCAACGGTCCGGGTGTCCTCCAGGACCTGCGGTCCTTTGATCAGGATGCCCAGCTGCGCTCCCCGGCCGGTCCCGGTGAGCAGTCCCACGGGAGTGGCCAGGCCCAGGGCGCACGGGCAGGCGATGACCAGCACGGCGACGGCGGCAGTGAATGCGGCGCGCAGTTCGGTGTCGCTGATGTCCGGGGCGGCTGCCAGCAGCCAGGCCATGAAGGTAACCGCGGCGATGGCCAGGACCACCGGCACGAACACCGAACTGATCCGGTCCGCGAGGCGCGCGATCGGCGCCTTGCCGGTTTGGGCCTGGGAGACCAGCCGGCCCATCTGGGCCAGGGTGGTTTCGGCGCCAACGCGCGTG
>DATITT010000318.1:0-4041 GCA_035467435.1 Arthrobacter sp.
AGGGGACGGCCCAGCTCCTGCGGGAGGAACTTCAATGGCTCGCCGGCACGGTGGGAACCGCCCGGGACCTCGAAGTAATGCGGACGCACCTGACGGAGCTGATTAGGGCCGAACCCCCGGATCTGATTATTGAACCGGTAGAAGACCACCTCCTGGACCAGCTCGGGGCCGAGTACGAGACTGCCCTCGCCAACGGCCTGGCTGCCATGGAAAGCGACCGGTACTTCCGGCTTCTTGACGCACTTGACAGCTTCCTGGCTGACCCGCCGCTGTCCGGAGCAGCGCAAGCGCACAAGAAGGCCCTGGGGACTGTAGGTCAGCTCGTCAACGCAGAACGGAAGCGCCTGAACGACGCGGTGAAGAGCCTCGGCCGCGCTTCCGATGATGAGTCTGCCAACCCGGCGCTGCATGAGGTCCGGAAGAGCGCAAAACGCCTCCGCTACGCGGCAGAAGCAGCCGTCCCGGTTTTCGGTAAGCAGGCCGCCCGGCTTGCCCGCACCGCCGAGGAAGTCCAGACAATTCTTGGAGACCATCAGGACAGCGTCGTCAGCAGGGAAAAACTTCGGTCCCTCGCCACTGTGCCCTTTGAGGGGGGTGGGGGAACCGGTTTTACCTACGGGCGGCTCCACGCGCTGGAGCAACAACGCGGCGCCGAAGCCCGCGGCCGGTTCTTCCGGGCATGGCAAGAGTCACCGCCGAAGGCCCTTCACAGGAAATAGTCATCGGCTGCTCGTCCCGAATTCACCAGACAGACATCCGGGACAGGTAGCGTTACCGGGGCAGACGCGTGCCCGGCAGTCAGCCGTGACGTTAGGGATTGTTCGCCGCTCACTTTGCCCGAAGGCGGGGCCGGAAAGGACAGCTGTGACTGAAGCTGAGATCCAGGAACTGCGCGCCTTGTTGGAGGACGTGAACCGCGTCCGGCGAACGCTCCGGCACGCCGAAATTCGGCACAGTGACAGGATTGCGGACGTGCTTCCCCGCCACCGCGACAGCGCGCGGAACCTCATCCACTACACGGAGCTGCGCCGCCACGACATCCGTGACCTCCAGGCCGGGCTGGCCAAGCACGGACTCTCCTCGCTGGGACGCACCGAATCGAGCGTACTGCCCAGTGTCGACACTGTGGCCCGGACTCTGGCGCGGCTTGTGTCCGCAGACAGCCAGCCGGACACGGAGACGAACCTCATCGATGGTGAAGAGCTGCTCGCCCGGAACGCAGTGAACCTGCTGGGGCCGAAGCCGGAGGAACGCGGCACGAGAATCATGGTCACGCTGCCCAGCGAAGCATCCACGGACCCCGACATCGTCCGCGGCATGATCGAAAGAGGCATGGACCTTGCCCGCATCAACTGCGCGCACGACAACCCCGGGACCTGGCGGCAAATGATCGACAATATCCGTGCCGCGGAAAAATCCACGGGCAAGCGGTGTCTGGTCTCCATGGACCTCGCGGGGCCCAAGCTGCGCACGGGCCCCATCCGTCCGGGCCCGCGCGTCCTTCGCGTGAAGCCTGTCCGGGATGAAACCGGCACAGTGACCGCGCCAGCCCGCGTGTGGCTTGGAAACCGGCCGGAGACTGGGCCCGCCGTCCCTGTGATTCCCCTTCAGGACGGGAACTGGGCGGCTGCGCTGCGGGAAGGCCAGATTGTCCGATTCCAGGACGCCCGCGGAGCCCGCCGCACCCTCGTCGTCGACCACGCGGGCCCGGACGGGTGCCTCGCGGCACTGCACGATACAAGCTATTTCGTCCCGGGGACCAGGCTGGCCGCCCAGGAGGTGCCTTCCGGAGGGAAACCGCACCGGCACGCAGGGACATCCACCCTTGTCGGGGACCTGCCGGCTCTGGAACAGAGCCTCGTGATCCACCGCGGCGACACCGTTGTCCTCAGCAGCGACCTCACCCCCACTGACAGCCACACCGTCGGCGCACACCGGATAGGCTGCACCCTCCCGGGCGTCTTCACCGATGCGAGCCCCGGGGAGCGGATCTGGTTCGACGACGGCAAAATCGGAGGGGTGATCACCGGGGTCTGTGCCGGGGAACTGACAGTAAAGATTGTCTCCGCCGCTCCGCGGGGTTCACGGCTCCGGGCCGAAAAGGGCATCAACCTCCCGGACACCCGGCTCACGGTCCAGGCCCTGACAGCTCAGGACCTCGCCGACCTCGAACACGTCAAGGAACTTGCCGACATTGTCAGCATGTCCTTTGTCCGCAGCGAAGCCGACGTCCGCGATCTCCTGGCCCACCTGGACGCCGGGCAGGACCGGAATCTGGACATTATGCTCAAGATCGAGACGGTGGCCGCGTTTGAGTCGCTGCCCGAGATTCTTCTTGAACTGATGAAGTGGGCCGATGTCGGCGTCATGATCGCCCGCGGAGACCTCGCCGTGGAGGCAGGCTTCGAGCGGCTTGCAGAAGTCCAGGAGGAAATACTCTGGCTCTGCGAAGCCGCCCACGTCCCGGTGATCTGGGCGACCCAGGTGCTGGACACCCTGGCCCGGACGGGTCTGCCCTCGCGCGCTGAAGTGACCGACGCCGCGATGGCACAGCGCGCCGAATGCGTCATGCTCAACAAGGGCCCGTTCATCAATGAGGCCATCAGCATGCTCTCGCACATTCTGGGCCGGATGAAGGATCATACGCAGAAAAAACGTAGCCTGCTCCGCCGGCTCCGGGCCTGGGACCGCTGAGCCCCGGCCCCCAGCCGTTGCCGGACTGAAGCGGATCGGGACCAAAAGGTGGCTGCCGGAGGACTCGAAGGTAAATTGCCGTTGGAGTGTCACCCGGGGGTGATCCGGCGTCGAGCAATCCCGCGCACACGACGTCACAATCGCGACAATCTGCGGCCGCCGGACACCGGGGATGTGATGTTAGCCCCGAAACGCTCCAGGACCAAGGTTCTGTACCCCTGACGTTCACCTTCGTTGAGTATCATTGCCCCGTGGAAGCCCTCCCGGATGTCCAACGCCCTACAGCGGCCCTCGGCGCGACTTTGACGGCAGAGGGCGCGGACTTTGCGCTGGTCTCCACCTCTGCGGCCGCAGTCGATTTGTGCCTGGTCGACGACTCCGGGGTCGAAACCCGGCACCCCATGGCAATGGCAGACGGATTCTGGACGGCGCACGTGCCAGGGATCTTCGCAGGCCAGCGCTACGGCTACCGCGTCGACGGGCCTTGGGACCCCGCCCGGGGCCTGTGCCACAATCCGCACAAATTCCTGCTGGACCCGTACGCCAAGGCCATCGACGGCCGGCTCTTCTGGGGACCCGAGCTGTATGCCTTCGACCTCAACGACCCGTCCAGGCCCGACACGGCGGACAGCCGGAGCCATACCTTCGCATCCGTCCTTGTCGACACCGCCTACGACTGGGGAACGGACACCCGTCCCGCAACTCCCCTGAACCGGACAATCATCTACGAGGCCCACATCAAGGGCATGACCAAGCTGCACCCGGACGTCCCCGCCGCCCAGCGCGGAACCTACGCGGGGTTTGGGCATCCGTCCGTCATCGCGCACCTGAAGCGGATCGGCGTAACCGCGGTGGAGCTCCTCCCGGTCCATCAGTTCATCAAAGACGAGAGCCGCGATGGCAGGTCCAACTACTGGGGCTACAACCCCATCGGCTATTTTGCACCCCACAACGCCTACGCCGCGGCCTGCGGGGCGGGTGACAGCTTCGGCAGTCCCGGCCACGGCCCCGGGGGAGGGGAGACGCCCGGCGGTTCCACCGGCGGGGTGCCGCGGCCCGGAGGGCAGGTCACCGAGTTCAAGGACATGGTCAAGGCCCTCCACCAGGCCGGCATCGAGGTGATCCTCGACGTCGTCTACAACCACTCCGGTGAAGGCGGAGCCGGCGGACCCAACCTCTGCTTCCGCGGAATCGACAATGCCGTCTACTACCATCTGGTCCCCGGCGACGAGGCCAAGTACGAGGACTACACCGGCACCGGCAACACCCTGAATGTGGGTTCGCCCGCGGTCCTGCGCCTGGTGATGGACTCGCTCCATTATTGGGTGGAGGAGATGCACGTCGACG
>DATITT010000319.1:0-3835 GCA_035467435.1 Arthrobacter sp.
GAAGCTGGACCGCAAGTTCGTCTGCGTGGACCAGAACCAGCCGGCCATCGACGTCATGGCCAAGCGGCTCGCCCCGCACGCCGCGTTCACTGTTTTTCCAAGTTAGCCCCGTTGCGCTATCACTTGTGGTGGCCATTCCGGCTTGGTGGGGACCAAGACTGATAGCTCAACGGGCCGGGCGGGCCGCCGGCGGGGGATCCGCCGGGTCAGCGCACCACCGGGGTCCCGGTTCCCAGTTCCTCGATCCGGGCGAACACCTCGGGTGAGGTCAGGTTTTCGCCCAGCCGGTTCGGCTTCCCGGCCCCGTGGTAGTCGGAGGACCCCGTGACCAGCAGCCCGTGCCGGTCCGCGAGTTTGCGCAGGAACGCCCTGCCTTCCTCGGGATTGTCGCGGTGGTAGATTTCCAGCCCGGCCAGCCCGGCGTCGATCATTTCCTGGTAGGTGCGTTCCCCCACGATCCGGCCGCGGCCGGACGCCACCGGGTGGGCGAACACCGGCACGCCGCCTGCCGCACGGACCAGTTCGACGGCGAGTGCCGGGTCCGGCGCGTAGTGCTGCACAAAATAGCGTGAGTGCGAGGTCAGGATGGAATCGAACGCCTCGGTGCGGTCCGCGACCACGCCCGCTGCGACAAGGGCGTCGGCGATGTGCGGCCGGCCCAGGGTGGCTCCGGGCGCCACATGGTGGATGACGTCGTCCCAGCTCAGCGGATAGTCCTCGGCGAGCAGACTGACCATCCGCTCGGCCCGGGTGAAGCGGGCGTCCTTCGCCTTGGTGATTTCCTCCAGCAGCCCCGGGTGCGCCGGGTCGTGCAGGTAGCTCAGGAGGTGCACGCTGATACCCTCCCTCGTCCGGCAGGAAATCTCCATTCCGGGAACCAGCGCCACGCCAAGCCTGCGGGCGGCGAGGGAGGCCTCGGCCCAGCCATCGGTGGAGTCATGGTCGGTCAGGGCGACGACGTCGAGCCGCGCCTCCGCCGCTGAAGCCATCACCGCGCCGGGCGATTGGGTTCCGTCGGATACGTTCGAGTGGGCATGCAGGTCGATCCTCACCTCCCCAGCCTAGTAGATCGCCGCGGCGGGGCCCCGTTGGCTACAGTGCCGCCCCGGATTTGCCGATCAGGGATGAGCTGACCAAGCCGGTCATACCGGGGAACTTCATGAGCCTGATCGCCGTGCGGCGCATGAACGAGGCATACCGGGTGGCCGGGACGAACCATCGTGCGGCGGCCGCTCCGGCCCGCTGGTGGTCTTCCACTTGTGGACGCCACCGCGATTCAAACCCGGCAAGGGCCTCGCCCACACTCGGCCGTTTGGCAAGTTCGTCGGCAAGAACGTAGGCGGCGGCCATCCCGAGGGAGGCACCTTGCCCGGCCAGCACTGAGACAGCAGCTGCCGCATCGCCGAGCAGGACCACCCGTTCGGTATGCCACCGCGGCATCCTGATCTGCGCGACCTGGTCGTAGTAGATGTCTTCGGGGCAGTGGTCCAGCGCAGCAGGACAAATCCACCCCAGCTTGCGGTATCTGGTGCGCAGTACGGTCTGGGGATGGTCCGGGCGGGCAGGGTCTTCTGTGCGGTGCACTGCCAGGGCGGTGGTCCTGCCGTCGCGCAGCCGGTAGAAGAACATGGCCTCGTTGCGGGTGTCGGTGACGGCGAATCTGTCCCCGATTATCGCCGCGAGTTCCGGGTCCCGGAAGCTGTAGGCGCCGACCTGGAAGCCAAGGTAGTGGAAGAATTCCTCCTCGGGGCCGAAGCTCAGTTCCCGGACCGTCGAATGGATGCCGTCGGCGCCGATGAGCAGCTCCGCCTCCAGAACCTGTCCGTCGTCGAGGGTCGCAGTCACCCTGTCCGAGCTCTGTCCGACGACGGATATGGTGCGGCCGTATCGGATATCCACCTCCGGTGGCGCTGCTTCCCGGATGGCTAGTTCCAGGTCCGGGCGCAGGATACTGGTCAGGTCGCCTTTGACGACTTGTGAGAACCTCGCAAAGGGCAGGGTGGCTCGGCTTCTTCCGCGGGTGTCGACGTATTCCAGGCGCTCGACCTGATAGCCAAGTTCGCGGATTCTGGGGATGATGCCCAGCTCTTCGGCGGCCCGCCAACCGGAACCGAAGAAGTCAATCATGTAGCCTTGAGGGCGCGGCCCCGCCGCCTGTTCCACGACAACCACCCGCCATCCGTTCCGGGACAGGAAGACCGCAGCGGAGAGCCCGCTGATCCCGGCACCACAAATTATCGCCCTCATCGGAGAGGCCTCCTGCCGGGCCGTCCGCCCCACGGGACGGCCAGATACTGCGTGAGCCGGTCCTTCGATCGGTTCGGCTCCTGTTGACATCTTACGACCGGGCTCCAGGACCCGGGGAGCGCCCGGAAGGCCGATTTGCACAAAGGCCCAGAGCGACCTTGGCCCAGTCGTGGCATTCCTTGCATCGACGCCGCCGACTCCGCCGTACCGGCGGATGCCCTGGCAGCAAGGAGCAGTGCGAGCTACCCGTTGCTGGCCGACAGCAATGGCACCGCGGCGGGTGACTATCTGATCCCCGGCCTGCCCTTCACCGCGGTCATCGCCCCGAACGGGACATTGGCTATCCGTCACCCGGGACCTTTTAGCGCCGAACAGCCGGAATAGGTCCTCCGCACCCGCGAAAATGCGCCCGCGTGGCCGCATGCACGCCCAGCAAGGGGGCTCCGGGTATCGAAGGGTTCGTGCGGTGGGCCTCGAACCGGCGCCGAGGGCGACGGTGCCACGACAGCCCCGGAGAGAAACGCCGCCGGTACCCATCCTCCAGCGAGTCCCTCAACCTGCACACCAGGGCGAAGACCCCGGCGCCAACCAAAACTCCCGTACCCAGAGAGGCGGGTCCGGCAAGGGACAGCTTCTCGGAATCACCAGCCATGACGTCGGGGCTAACGGGAGCCGGATCAACGGCACCGGGCCGCTCGACCCCGACCTTACTCCGCACCGCCGCGCCGCACGGTTGATGCAGCCAAGCCGCCAGCCTGTTGGCCGAAGCCGCTCCGCTGGTGAGACTATGGGACGGTGAAAGATGCAGATAACACCCAAGTCTCCGCTTCCCAGCCCCTCGATGAGCGCGTCAACAACCGCTCGCAGCGGCCCAGCTCCGACGCCTTCAAGACGTTTATGGCCAGCAACTGGGCACCGTCCCGCAAGCAGGTCCCGGAACGCGACGCCGTCGCCGGCCACGCCGCCACCCGCCGGCGCGCCATCTCGGAGCAGTTCAGAGGCGAACGCCTGGTCATCCCCGCAGGTCCGCTGAATGTCCGCTCCAACGACTGCGACTACCGCTTCCGGCCGCACTCCGGCTTCGCGCACCTCACCGGCCTGGGCCTGGACCACGAACCCGACGCCGTGCTCATCCTGGAACCCGTGGAGGCAGGCAAGGGCGACGACGGCGGCCACCACCACGCGACGCTGTACTTCCGCCCGCTGGCCGGCCGCGACACCGAGCAGTTCTACGCCGATTCCCGGTCCGGTGAATTCTGGATCGGGGCCCGTCCCAGCCTGGCCGAGTTCAAGGCCCGCCTCGGCCTGGACACCGCGGACATCAGCGAACTCGAACTTGGCATCACCAAGAACGTGGGCGCCCCCGAAATCGGCGGGATCTCGATCCGGCTGGTACGGAAGGTGGACGAGAACATCGACGCCCTCGTGGACACCGCCCGCTACAACACCGCCAAGGACCCGGAGACCCTGGACCTTGGCATCCTGGACGCGCTCGACGAGAAGCTCTCCGAGGCCCTCTCCGAACTGCGCCTGCTCAAGGATGAGTGGGAAATCGAGCAGATGAAAACCGCCGTCGCCGCCACCGTGC
>DATITT010000320.1:0-2073 GCA_035467435.1 Arthrobacter sp.
GTGGTCAGCCACGACCGGTTCTTCAGCGAAAAAATCGCCAACCGCCACCTGGTGTTCGGCGCTGACGGTGCGGCTCCGGGCGAAATCGACGTCCGCGCCGCCTAGGGGCGGTCAGCCCCAGGCCGGCGGCGGTGGCGTGCAGCAAAAGCCCCCGGGCAGGTGTGTGACCGCACGCTTTCCGCCCCCCTCAACCGCCGTGTCCGCGGGATAATGGAAGCATGACCGACCAGGACCAGGACCGCGACCCGTGGGATGAGTTCGACCGGCTCAAACCGGCGGGACCTGACCGGGTGGCGGGCCACCCGGGGGGCGAACCCGTGGGCTTCGGCTTCCGCACGGGAGTCCGCAGTGCGAAAGTGGCCATCGGCTTCGCCGCCTATGCCCTGACCCTGGGAACCATCCTGGTGGTGATCGGCGCCGTCGTCTTCATCGGCGAAAGCCAGTGGCTGCTGCTCGGGCTCATGGTGCTGATCGAGGCGGTGTTTGTCCTGGCGTTCAGCCTGCTGGTCGCGCAGGCGCGCCGGCGCCGCTGACAATCCCCCTCAGGGTCCTGCACTACTTCCGGTGCCGGGCGGTCAGGGCCAGGTAGGCCCCCAGGGCGCCGACGCCGCCGATGCCCGCGGTGAAGAGGGTCTGGGGCCAGTTCCGCCAGCGGTCCGGCTGGGCGGACACCAGCTCTCCGACAGCGTTGATCAGGGCGGCGGTGATCAGTCCGGCAACGATCCGGTTTCCGGTCTTCTCCGCTTTGTCCACCAGCCGGTCCAGCTCCTCGGCCCGGAAGTGAATGTCGATGCCGCCGCGCTCCAGGACATCCACCACCCGGCGCATGATCTCCGGCGCATCCGTCCCGAAGCGCAGGGCTTCCCGGCCGAGCTTCTTCAGCCGGTCCGCCAGGGCCTCGGGGGACAGCGAACCAAGGATCATTTTCTGCGAGAAGGGACCCAGCTGGGTGGTCAGCTCGAATCCGGGATCCAGCTGTTTGCCCAGACCGTCCGCCATCACCAGCATTTTCAGCAGGAGGGCTGTTTCCCGCGGCAGCCGCAGCCGGTACTCGCGCAGCAGGGCCGCCAGCTCCGTCAGTACCGCCACGATCGGAATCTCCGCGAGCGGCCGTCCGGCGTACCGGTCCACGAGCCGCCCCAGGTCCGCCTGCAGTCCGCCGAAGCCGCCGCTCGCCTGCGCCCCGCACATCCGGACCAGGCCCGTGGTCAGCCCGGCGGCGTCCTGGTCCACGACGGCCGCCAGCATCCGGACCAGCTGATCGCGCGTGGTGTCGCTGATCTGGCCGACCATACCGAAATCGATGATGCCCAGGCGCCCGTCAGCCTCCACGAAGAAGTTGCCCGGATGCGGGTCGGCGTGGAAAAAACCGTCCTCGAACACCATCTTCAACAGGACGTTGCAGGCCCGCCGGGCCAGCTCCCCTGCGTCGATCCCTGCCTCCCGCAGCGCGGCCGCGTCGTTGACTTTGATGCCACGGATCCGCTCCAGCGTGAGCACCCGGGATGTGGTGGTGTCCCAGAAGACCCGGGGGATGTGGACGCGGGCGTCGCCGGCGAAGTTCGCGGCGAAGTGCTCCACGTTCCGGGCTTCCTGCAGGTAGTCCAGTTCGGCGCGCAGGGTCTGCGAGAACTCATCCACGAGGGCCGCCAGATGAACGCCGGCAGCCCGCGTGGAGGCCCGCTCCGCCCGTTTGGCCAGCTCGGACATGATCTCCAGATCCACATTGATCTGCGCCACGACGCCGGGCCTGCGGACTTTGACCACGACGTCGATGCGCCGGCCGCCGGCGGCCGCGCCTCCGGCGGGCCCTGTTACAGCGTCCTCCACGGCGATCCGGCCGCAGTGGACCTGGCCGATGGAGCCGGTGGCAAGGGGAGCGTCGTCCAGCGACGCGAGCAGCCGGTCCGCCGCGGTGCCGAGCTCCTCGGCGATAACGGCGCGGACCTCGGCGGCAGTAATGGGCGGGGACGCGTCCTGGAGCTTCGCGAGCTCGGTGGCGTACTCCGGCGGAAGCACGTCCGTGCGCGTTGACACGATCTGGCCGAACTTGATGTAGACGGCGCCGAGGTC
>DATITT010000321.1:0-6955 GCA_035467435.1 Arthrobacter sp.
CCGGCGATGGAGCCGTCCTTGGTCACGTGCCCCACCAGCAGGGTGGTCATGTTGCGGCGTTTGGCCGCGGCGATCAGTGAGGCGGCGACCTCCCGGACCTGCGAGACACCGCCGGCGCTGCCTTCCACGTCGGCGCTGCTCAGGGTCTGCACGGAGTCCACGATCAGCAGCCGAGGCTCGAGCTTCTCCACCTGGCCCAGGGCCTGGCCGAGGTCCGTTTCGGCGGAGAGGTACAGGGATTCGGCGACGGCGTCGATCCGGTCCGCGCGGAGCTTGACCTGCGCGGCGGATTCCTCGCCCGTGATGTAGAGGACGTCCTGGGCCGTGCGGGCAAACTTGGCGGCGACGTCCAGCAGCAGGGTGGACTTGCCGACCCCGGGTTCGCCCGCGAGCAGGATCACGGCGCCCGGGACCAGCCCGCCGCCGAGCACGCGGTCCAGTTCGTCCACGCCGGTGGGCAGGAACGCCGCGGTGGTGGCATCCACCTCCGCGATCCGGCGGGCCGGCTCCAGCACGGCGCTGGCCGCCGTCGTGCGCGCTACGGCGCCGCCGGTTTCCTCCACGGTGCCCCAGGCCTGGCACTCGCCGCAGCGGCCCACCCACTTGGCCGTGGTCCAGCCGCATTCGGCGCATTTGTAGCCCGGCGCTTTGGTCGCCCGGGAAGTCTTGGTAGCCATTGCTCCACCCTATCGGCGCCCGCCGACAAGCACGCTCCCGCGCCGCGGCAGCTACAGCGGAGGAAGGATGTCCCGGGCTTCCCGGGAGTCGACGCCGGCTGCCTCCAGCAGGTCCACTATCAGCGGGCGGAACAGCATGACCACCGTTTCGCCCTCGAGCCGCTGCACGTCCAGCAGCCGTGGGTGCAGGCGGCCGGCGATTTCCCGCAGCTCCGTCCGGGCCGTCCGCAGGTGCGCGCGGCGGGCGCCGTCGTGCACTTCCGCCAGGCCCAGGGAGAGTTCGTCGACGGCGTCGGCCGTGTCCTGCAGGACCTCGGCGATGTTCTGGGTGGCGTCGTCGGACAGCGCCGCATGGTTGATGGCGCTGGTCAGGCGGCGGGCAAAGACGCGGCTGTTACGCAAGGCCAGGTCGATGTAGTCCAGCGACTGCTCCATCTGGTCCAGCTCGTCCCGGTGCCGGCGGTAGGCCGGCGCCAGGGTGGCGACCTCGCCGGAGGCCCGCAGGGACTGGCGCATGGCATCGATGAGCGGCTGGCAGTTCCGCCCGCGGATGAGCGCGTGCCAGGCCTGGGTGGAGTCGCTGTAGCTCAGCGCGGAGGCGCACTCGCGCAGGACCTCGGCGAGTTCGTGCAGGAGCTTCTTGACGTCGTTGCGGGGCTCCCGGCGCGGGTCCTTCGGGATCAGGACCGTCACGAGCAGGGCGAACACTCCGCCCACAATGGCGTCAATGCTGCGGGTGAACGGACCCCCGGCCGGTGCCGGCAAAAGAACCACCAGCAGGGACTGCAGCCCCAGCTGGGTGGTGAAAATGGTGCCGCTGTCCAGGAACCTTGCCAGCAGGATGGAGAACAGCAGTACGACGGCGGCCTGCCACATCCCGGCGCCCAGCCAGTGCAGCAGCAAATCCCCGACCGCAATGCCGATGGTGCAGCCCAGGCCGACCTCGATCACCCGGCGCAGCCGGGGGTCCCGGGAAAAGCCCAGGGAAATAAGGGAGGACGTGGCAGCGAAGAGCGGGCCGCTGTGGCCCAGCACGTTCTCGGCAAACGCGTAGGCGCCGACGGCGCAGGCGGTCATCTGGATGGCCGGCATGAGGGAGTTCCGGCTCCGGACCAGGCCCGTGCGGACGCGGCCGCGCAGGAATCGGGCGCTTGCGGAAAGTCCATTAGCGGGGGCCATGCGCTTTAGTCTATTGGCCGTTTGCGCCGGCAGATCGTCCGCGGGAACCCCTACGGCTGTGACGTACCTAACGCAATGGTGCCCCGGCGGATGTAAGCCAATGTCCCGGCGTTGTTAACCATCCGTTCATCTTGGTCGGTCATTCTCTTCATCTGGGGCACCTACCTTCAATGAAGGTACAAACCGTACGCATCCATGCCCGGTCTTCTCCGGCCCGGCACGCATTCAGAAAATCCCTGGAAGGGGTACATCTAAGTGAAGGCACTCCGCTTCGGCCGCAACGCGGCTATCGCTGTCATCTCAGCCGGCGCTCTCGCGCTGACTGCCTGTGGCTCGGACAACGCAACAGGCACCGCTCCCGCCACCCCCGCCGCTTCCGGCACCCAGGTTTCGGGCACGCTGACTGGCATCGGCTCCTCCGCACAGGGTGCTGCCATGGACGCGTGGAAGACCAACTTCGCCTCCGCAAACCAGGGCGCCACTGTGCAGTACTCCCCGGACGGTTCCGGTGCAGGCCGCAAGGCAATCCTGGACGGATCCGCCCAGTTCGGCGGCTCCGACGCCTACCTCAAGGACGAAGAGTACGCCAGCTCCACCACCCAGTGTGGCCCCGACGGCGCCCTCAACATCCCGGTTTACATCTCCCCGATCGCCGTGGCCTTCAACCTGCCCGACATCAAGGAACTGAAGCTCGACGCCGTCACGGTCGCCAAGATGTTCCGCGGCGAGATCGCCACGTGGAACGACCCCGCGATCGCGTCCTTGAACCCGGACGCCACGCTCCCGGACCTCGCGGTCACCCCGGTGAGCCGCTCGGATGACTCCGGCACCACCACCAACTTCACCGAATACCTGGCCGCCGCAACCCCCGAGACGTGGACCGACAAGGCTTCCGGTGTCTGGCCGGCATCCCTCCAGGGCGAGAACGCCAAGGGAACCTCCGGTGTGGTCAAGACCGTCACCGACACCCCGGGCGCCGTGACCTACGCCGATGACTCCGCCGTGAGCGGCACGCTGGGCATCGCGCAGATCAAGGTGGGCGAGTCCTTCACGAAGATCTCCGCCGAGGCGGCCGCCAAGGCAGTCGACGCCGGCACGCCGGTTGAGGGCCGCAACGCCAACGACCTCTCTATCAAGCTGGACCGCACCACCACCATCGAAGGCGCGTACCCGATCGTGCTGGTTTCCTTCCACATCGTCTGCAGCACCTACGCTGACCAGGAGACCGTGGACCTCGTGAAGGCTTTCGAGAGCTACGTAGTCTCCGACGCCGGTCAGACTGCGGCCGCTGATGCAGCCAAGTCCGCTCCGCTGTCCAAGACCCTGCAGGACAAGGCCCTCAAGTCCATTGAGTCCATCAAGGTCAAGTCCTAGGGATCCCTGCCCTGACAGGCATAGTGGAAACACCAGCCTGATATTGGTTCCCTGTCCCGGCCAGGCCGTCACCGACGGCCACACCGGGGCAGGGAACCAACGTGTTTGTCCGAAGTACACAAAGATCTGAAGGACCGTGAAGTGACCACCACCTCCATGACCACGTCCCGGGGCGCAGGCCGCGCCGGAGATAAGGTCTTTTCCGCAGCCACTTTGGCCGCTGGGTGCCTGATCCTGGCCGTGCTCTTTGGAGTAGCGCTCTTTCTCCTCGTCCAGGCATACCCCGCCCTCGTGGCCTCCCCGGATGAGATCCAGGGTGGTAAAGGCTTCTTCGCCTACATCTGGCCGATCGTCATCGGCACCCTGATCGCGGCCGTCATCGCCCTCGTGATCGCGACCCCGGTCGCGATCGGCGTCGCGCTCTTCATCTCGCACTTCGCCCCGCGCAAGCTCGCCTCGGGCCTGGGCTATTTGGTCGACCTGCTGGCCGCAATCCCCTCCGTGGTCTACGGCGCCTGGGGCGCCGCTTTCCTGGCCAAAGAGATCTCGCCAGCCTACAACTGGCTGGCCAACAACATGGGCTGGCTACCGATCTTCCAGGGGCCGGCCTCGGCCACGGGAAAGACCATCCTCACCGCCGGAATCGTGCTGTCCGTCATGATCCTGCCCATCATCGCCTCCCTGAGCCGGGAAATCTTCCTGCAGACCCCCAAGCTTCACGAGGAGGCCGCGCTGGCCCTCGGGGCCACCCGCTGGGAAATGATCCGGATGGCCGTGCTTCCCTTCGGGCGTCCCGGAATCATCAGTGCCGTCATGCTGGGCCTGGGCCGCGCCCTCGGCGAAACCATGGCCGTCGCTCTCGTGCTGTCCTCCGGCGCGCTGACCGCGAGCCTCATCCAGTCCGGCAACCAGACCATCGCCGCCGAAATCGCGCTGAACTTCCCCGAGGCCAGCGGCCTGAAGGTCAACACGCTGATCGCCGCGGGTCTGGTCCTGTTCGTCATCACCCTCGCCGTGAACATGATCGCGCGCTGGATCATCAGCCGGCACAAAGAATTCTCGGGAGCCAACTAAATGACCGCCACCCTGACCCCCGTCAAGAAGCGTTCGGCCCTCACCAAAGGCCAGCTCCCGAAGTGGGCACCATATCTGGTTCTTGGCATCGCCCTGGTTCTCGGCGCAGCGGTCCTGGCCCTTATCGGCTTCAACGCCCTAGGTTGGGGAATCGTCTCGGCGATCATCTTCGCCGTCGGCCTCGTCGGCTGGAGCGCCGCAGTGGAAGGCTCCCGCCGTGCCAAGGACAAACTGGCCACCAGCCTGGTGGTGGGCGCGTTCCTCGTTGCACTGCTGCCCCTGGTTTCTGTGATCTGGACGGTCCTGGTCAACGGCCTGCCGGGACTCACGGAGCCCGGCTTCCTTTCCACCTCGATGAACGGCGTCACCGGCACCTTTGACAACAAAAGCGTCGAAGAAGGCACTCCAGTAGTCGGCGGCATTTTCCACGCCCTGATCGGAACGCTGCTGATCACGGCGGTGGCGACCGTGATCTCGGTGCCGGTGGGCCTGCTGAGCGCCGTCTACCTGGTGGAGTACGGCAACGACCGCCCGCTGGCCCGCGCCATCACGTTCTTCGTAGACGTCATGACCGGCATCCCCTCGATCGTGGCAGGCCTGTTCGCGGCGGCGTTTTTCTTCGCAATCGTCGGGCCGGGCACCAAAACCGGTGCTGTCGCCGCCGTCGCGCTCTCCGTGCTGATGATCCCCGTCGTGGTCCGATCCAGCGAGGAAATGCTCAAGATCGTCCCCAACGAACTCCGCGAAGCGGCCTACGCCCTGGGCGTCCGCAAGTGGCGGACCATCCTCAAAGTGGTCATCCCGACGGCGATCTCCGGCATCGCCTCGGGCGTCACCCTCGCTATCGCCCGGGTGATCGGCGAAACAGCCCCGATCCTGGTCACCGCGGGCTTCGCCACGTCGATCAACTACAACGTGTTCAGCGGCTGGATGGCCTCGCTGCCCACATTCATCTACACGCAGATCCTCAACCCCACGTCGCCGTCGAACCCGGATCCGTCCTCCCAGCGGGCCTGGGGAGCCGCCCTGGTCCTCATCATCCTGGTGATGATGCTCAACCTCGGCGCCCGCCTCATTGCCCGCATGTTCGCCCCCAAGACCGGCCGCTAGCCCGGCACCGGGGACCCAAATCTTCAGCCCGTACCTCCAGCAAGTGAAGGAACATCATGTCTAAGCGCATCGACGTCAAGGACCTGAACATCTACTACGGCAAATTCCTGGCCGTCGAAGACGTCAACATCCTTATCGAAGCCAAGTCCGTCACGGCCTTAATTGGGCCCTCCGGCTGCGGCAAGTCCACCTTCCTCCGCTCCCTGAACCGGATGCATGAAGTGATCCCCGGCGCCCGGGTGGAGGGTGAGGTGCTGCTCGACGGCGACAACCTGTACGGTCCCGGCGTGGACCCGGTCACCGTCCGCGCGCAGATCGGCATGGTGTTCCAGCGGCCCAACCCGTTCCCCACGATGTCCATCCGCGACAACGTGTTGGCCGGTGTGAAGCTCAACAACCAGAAAATGTCCAAGGGTGAGGCCGACGTGCTGGTGGAACGCTCCCTGCAGGGCGCCAACCTCTGGAACGAGGTCAAGGACCGGCTGGCCACGCCCGGCTCCGGCCTGTCCGGCGGCCAGCAGCAGCGGCTCTGCATCGCCCGCGCCATCGCCGTGGAGCCGCAGGTCATTCTGATGGACGAGCCGTGCTCCGCGCTGGACCCGATCTCCACGCTCGCCATTGAGGACCTCATCAACGAGCTCAAGGACCAGTACACCGTGGTGATCGTGACCCACAACATGCAGCAGGCGGCCCGTGTGTCGAACAAGACGGCGTTCTTCAACATCGCGGGCACCGGAAAGCCGGGCCGGCTGATCGAATACGGTGACACCCACACCATGTTCAGCAACCCGACCGAGAAGTCCACCGAGGACTACGTTTCCGGCCGCTTCGGATAAGCGCTCCTGCCCGTCGATTGCTCCGCAGCTGCCGTTTTGAGCCCTCAAAAGGGCACTTGTGGAGCAGCCGACGGGTTGGATCGATGGGACCAAGCGGGTCGCTAGAGCTCCGCGAGCGGTGACAAGGACAGTGCCAGCACAAACGCCGCTGCCGCGGTGACTGCCGGCGTGATCACCCAGAACATCAGCACCCGGATAACCACCCTCCGGTTCGTGGCGGGAAACCCCTGGTTGGTGCCGGCGCCCAGCACGGCTGACGTGACAGTGTGCGTGGTGGAAATCGGCCAGTGCAGTCCGACGGCGCCCACCAGCAGGATGGCCGCGCTGAACATCTGCGCCACGGAGCCGCGCAGGGGATCCATCCGGATCATCCGGTAGCCGATGGTATAGGAGATCCGCCAGCCGCCGGCCAGGGTCCCGGCGGTCAGCAGGGTCGCGGTGAACAGTGCCACCCAGACCGGCATGTCGCTGCCATCGGACAGCCCGGATGCCAGCAGAGCCAGAATCAGCACAGCGCTGGTGCGCTGACCGTCCTGCAGGCCGTGGGCCAACGCCACAGCGCCCACGGCAATGCTCTGGGCCCTCCGCGAGCGGCTGTTGACCACGTTCGGAGGCGTGTACCGCGCGGCCCAGGTCGCGGGCCAGACCAGCAGGTAGGCGCCCATGAACGCAATCAGCGGGGAGAGCAGCAGCGGAAAGACCACC
>DATITT010000322.1:0-1904 GCA_035467435.1 Arthrobacter sp.
GAGCCCACCTTCCTGCTAAGCTCTAGGACGTCCCGCCGGTAACGGCAGGAACCCTGACTGCCCTCGTAGCTCAGGGGATAGAGCGTCTGCCTCCGGAGCAGAAGGTCGTTGGTTCGATTCCAATCGAGGGCACAGACAAGAACCCCTAGGATCCACTGGATTCTGGGGGTTCTTTCGTGTTGGCTGACAGGGTGCAGGGTCAAGGGCCGCGCTGCGGCACTACGAATGGGGGCGTCGGGTGGACTTCGGTGCAGGGCTGCTGTTTCCGTTCCAGTGGCTGGTGTCCGCCATCATGGTGGGACTCCATGACGGCCTGAGCTCCCTCGGCATGCCCGCTGCCAGCGGCTGGACGTGGACCCTGTCCATCATCGGGCTGGTGCTGGTGATCCGCGCCGCCCTGATTCCGGTAGCGCTGCAGCAGATCAAGGCCCAGCGCCGCATGCGGATGCTGCAGCCGGAGCTGATGAAGCTGCAGGACAAATACAAGGGCAAGACGGACCAGCTGTCCCGCCAGGCCATGGCCCAGGAACAGATGGCCCTCTACAAGACGCACGGCACCAACCCGCTATCAGCCTGCCTTCCCCTGCTGATCCAGGTGCCGTTTTTCTTCGCGCTCTTCACCGTGTTGTCCGGCATTACGACGGCGGCCAACAGCGGTGAGGGCATCGGCGCGATGAGCCACGAGCAAGTGGTCCAGTTCGACGAGTCCAGCATCTTCGGCGTCCCGCTGTCCGCGTCCCTGCTCCATGGCACGCCCGGGGGCGGCAACGTGGTCACGGCGTGGATCCTCTCGATTGTGATGATCCTCGCCATGACGGCGGCGCAGTTCATCACCCAGAAGCACATCATGGCCAGGACTGTATCCGCGGAGGCCATGGCAGGCCCGTTCATGCGGCAGCAGAAGATAATGCTCTACGCCTTGCCAATCGTCTTCGGCGCGGGCGGCATCTTCTTCCCCATCGGTGTCCTGGTCTACTGGACCACTACGAATTTGTGGACCATGGTGCAACAATTCGTCCTTGACCCGCGGTCCCCCTGAGAGGCCGGGCAGGAGCCCCCGGCCCCTTCAGCCCCGGGCCTCCACGATGTCCTTGAGCTTCGCCAGCGCCAGCGGCCAGGCGTCATCGAACATGGCGACGAACTCGTCCTCGCTGTCGAGCTCCACGTCCACTGTCGTCACCCCGCCGGCAGCGCTGAAGGCGTACTTCTCATGGGCGCCCATAAAGGCCTTCGCTGCCTCGCTGGTGGTGTCATCCTCGCCATTGACGATCTGCCCGATATACCGCAGGGAAATGAGCTCATTTGGCCTGTTTTCCTCAACCGTGGCAATCATTCCCGCCAGCGAGCCGTCGCCGTCGGGCCCGAGGAAACGGATCTCGCTGCCCTGGTTCCAGTCGCCCTCGTAGTAGGAATCGCCGTTGAACACGCTGGTCCACTCCCGGTACGTGGCATCGTTCAGCATCGTGGTCCACACGTCCTGCACGGGGGCATTGATCGCTACCGAATACCTTAACTTTTTCATGCGTGATTTTACGTCCGGACCGTAACCGCGGAACAGGCCGCCGACCAAAACGGGCCGGCGGCGGAACATTGACCAAACGGCCGCGCCACCCTGCCAATTGTCGGTACCCGCTCGTAGGCTGTCTGCATCGGCAGCGGGGTTCCGGCGGCCGGGTGGCTGGACTGGGTGCCGGCTGCCGCACCACCACGGGATCCCGCCGAAGCACTAAGGGGTCTCACATGCACTGTTCCATCATTCCTCCGTACATGCTCCGCCGCCTGGCAGCCCAGCGCGAACCGGAGTTCTCCGACGCCGCCCGCGCGGCGAAGGAAGCCCTGCACCACCTCCCTGGCTTCCAGGCGTCCCGCGCCGTGCCCGGGCCCGGCAGCCATCCGGGAATGCG
>DATITT010000323.1:0-3082 GCA_035467435.1 Arthrobacter sp.
GATCTGCAACGATCTGTTCCTCTCCCCCACGGCTGCCGCCGCTGACGTCGTCTTCCCGGTGGCCGCCTGGCTCGAGAAGGACGGCACGTTCGTCAACTTCGACCGGCGCTTCCAGCGGGTCCGGGAGGCCGTGGCTCCCCCGGCCGGGGCCCGCACCGACTTCGCTGTCCTGGCCGACGTCGCGGCCCGCATGGGAGCGGACCTCGGATGCGCGTCTCCGGCCGACGCCATGGCGGAATGCGCCACGGTCGCGCCGCTGTTCGGGGGAATATCGCACCCCCGCCTGGACCGGGACGGCCCGCTGCACTGGCCGTGTGTGTCTGCCGAATCCCCCGGAACGCCACGGCTCTACCAGGACCGCTTTGCCACCCCCGACGGCCTGGCGCATCTGGCAGCACGGCCCTACCTGCCTCCGGGCGAGCAATGCGACGCGGAGTTCCCTTTCCTGCTGATCACCGGCCGCCGGGGAGAGCACTACAACTCCGGCAGCATGACCCGACGCACCGACAACGTGCACCTGCTCACCGAAGAGACGGTCGACGTCGAACCCGGCGACGCGTCCGCACTGGGACTCTGTGAGGGGGACCAGGTCCAGCTGGACAGCCGGCACGGAACGGCGGTCCTGCGGGTCAGGATCACGGACGAGGTGGAACCCGGACAAGTGTTTGCCGGATTCCACTTCCCCGGTGCCACGGTCAACAGCCTGACCTCTTCCATGGCGGATGAGGTCACGGGCTGCCCTGAATACAAGGTGACGGCCGTCCGCGTTGCCGTCCACGCTTGAGCCGGCAAAAAACCGCGGCCGGACATCTGGGGGCGGTCAGCCACGGACCGCCGCCACGGCGTCACGGACGGCGTCGACGGCGACTGCCACGTCGGCGTCGTCGGTGCTCCAGTTGCTGACAGAGATCCTCAGGATGTCGCGGTCCTGCCAGCGCGACCCGGACATCCAGACCCTGCCGTCGGCGATGATCCGCGCCGTCACCGCACGGGTCGTGGCGTCGTCGCCGAAGGCCAGCGAGACCTGGGTGTAGTCGACGTCGTTGAGCACCTCGACGCCGTCCAGCGCAGACAGCTGCTCCGCCAGCTGCCGGGCGTGCAGCACCAGCCCGCGGATCTGGGCGGAGACGCCGTCCCGGCCCAGTGATTTCAGCGCGGCCCAGACCGGCACCCCGCGGGCCCGGCGGGACAGTTCCGGCACCGACTCGAAGGGGTCCGCGGCGCCGTCCGCGTCCTGGATCAGATAGCTGGTGTGCAGGCCCATGGCCGACCGCAGCGCCCGGGCATCCCGGACCACCGCGATCCCGCAGTCGTAGGGCACGTTGAGGGTCTTGTGCGCGTCGGTGCCCCAGGAATCGGCTCCCTGCAGCCCGGCTGTCAGCGCGGCGAGTTCCGGGACGGCTGCGGCCCAGAGTCCAAAGGCGCCGTCCACATGGACCCAGGCGCCGCGTGCTTTTGCGACGGCGATCGCCTCCACGAACGGATCAAAGGCCCCGGAGTGCAGGTTCCCGGCCTGCAGGCAGACCAGCAGCGGGGCCGGGCCCGATCCAGCGGCGGACGCGTGTTCAACGGCGCGGGCCAGGGCCCGGTCCAGTTCCTCCGGGTCGATGCGGCCCTGCCGGTCCGCGGGGACCACCGTGGGCCGCCCCAGCCCCAGATACCTGAGGCCGAGGTCGATGGTGTCGTGGCGTTCCTGGCCCACGAAGCAGTGGATCCGGGGGGCGCCGGAGAGGCCGTCGCCGTCGAGGTCCCAGCCGGCGTCGGCCATCAGGCGCCACCGGGCCGCGGCCAGCCCGGTGAAGTTGGCCATCGTGGCCCCGGTGGCAAAACCGACGTCGGACTCTTCGGGGAGTCCCAGCAGCTCCAGCAGCCATTTACCGGCGGCTTCCTCGATGGCCGCCGTCGCGGGAGTGGCGAACCGCAGTCCGGCGTTCTGGTCCCAGGCGCTGACCAGCCAGTCCGCGGCCAGTGCGGCCGGCAGGGTGCCGCCGATGACCCAGCCGAAGAACCGTCCGGAGGGCATGGCCATCAGCCCGGGTTCGGCTTTCGTTGCGAGGTAGTCCACCACCTCCGCCGCCGGCGTTCCGTCCCGGGGCAACGGACCGCCGAAGTCGGCTTCGAGGTCGGCTGCGGTCACGCTTGGTCCCACGTGCCGTGTTTCCTGGCTCTCCAGCCACTGGCGTGCGTGCCGGGCCGCAGCCTCCAGGGCATCCCTGTAGCGCTCTTCGGGTGCTGACATAGCTGCATGCTACGCCCGCAGCCAGGGAACGGGCAGGGGCTAGGCGAAGCTCTCCTGCCAGATATCCGAGCCGAGCTTGATGATCAGCGCCCCCACCACGGTGAGGAACACGATACGGATGAATTTGTTCCCCTGCTTGACGGCGGTCCGGGCGCCGAGGTAGCCGCCGGCCATGTTTGCCACGCCCAGGACCAGCCCGAGACCCCACAGCACTGCACCGTGCGGCACAAAGAACAGCAGGGCGCCGGCGTTGGTGGCCATGTTCACGATCTTGGCCTTGGCACTTGCTTCGAGGAAGGCGTACCCCATCGCCGACACCAGCGCGATGATCAGGAAGGACCCGGTGCCGGGGCCGATCAGTCCGTCATAGAAACCGATCACGCCGCCGATCAGGCACGCCAGTACGTAGTGCCGGTGGCCGTTGTGCCGCAGCCGGGTCAGCTCCCCCACGTTCGGGCGGAAGGCCGTAAACAGCGCGACGGCGATCAGCGCCACCACGATGATGGGCTTGAACACGCTCGCCGGGAGGTTCGCCGCCAGCACCGCCCCGCCGAAGCTGCCGGCCATGGCAATCACCGCCATGGGCAGCGCGGTCCGCAGATCCGGCCGCACCCTGCCGTAGTACGTGACGGCGCTGGTCGTGGTGCCGAAAATCGACCCCATCTTGTTCGTCGCCAGCGCCTGCACCGGGCTGATGCCGGGCACCAGCAGCATCGCCGGGAGCTGGATCAGTCCTCCGCCCCCGACTACGGCATCGACCCAGCCCGCGGCGAAGCCGGCGACCACAATCAGGATGAGGGTGCTGAGCTCGATCGACTCGAGTCCGGAAACCACGCCTGGACG
>DATITT010000324.1:0-8526 GCA_035467435.1 Arthrobacter sp.
GCCAGCAGCTCGGTGGAGCGGATCCGGGCCTCGGCCCAGTCGATCACCCCGCGCTTGGTGGGTTCGTTGCCCAGGAAGATGTTCTCCATGATGGACAGCTCGGGGATCAGCGCGAGTTCCTGGTGGATGATCACGATACCGGCGTGCTCGCTGGCCCGGATGTCCTTGAACTGCTGGACTTCGCTCTGGTAGACGATGTCGCCGTCGTAGCTGCCGTAGGGGTAAACCCCGGAGAGCACCTTCATGAGGGTGGACTTGCCGGCGCCGTTCTCACCGCAGATCGCGTGGATCTCACCGGCCTTTACCCGCAGGTTCACCTCGGACAATGCCTTAACGCCGGGGAACTCTTTGGTGATGGAGCGCATCTCGAGAATTATCGGATCGCTGTGCGTGTTGAGGGACGTCATCTGCCCTTACGCCTCCAATGCATGACTTCGTTGTCCGCCCCTGCAAACCGCAGGGTCGTCTGATGGAAAAGTAAACTGGATCACAGGCCTTGTCGTCAAGTCTTTAACGCAACGGCCAGATAACGAAAAGCTCAGTCCCGCCGGATTCCGGCGTGCTGGAAGACCAGGGCAGTGGCGCCCAGGGCCTCGGCGCGGTCCCCCAGGGAGGACATCGTGAGCGTGGTCGTCTCGCCAATGACGGGCACGGCGTGCCGGACCAGGCCCCGCCGGATCGGGTCGAGCAGCAGCTCGCCGAGTCCTGCCAGCGGGCCGCCCACCACGATCACTTCGGGATTGATCAGGTTGGCCACATTGCCCAGGGCGCGGCCGACGGCGAGTCCGGCGTCGTCCACCACACGCAGGGTCGCGGAGTCCCGGGCGAGGGCCTTGCGGACGATGTCCTCCGGGGTGAGCGGCGCATCCTCGCCGCGGCCCAGGAGCTCGATCATGGTGGTGGTCGAGGCGATGGTTTCCAGGCAGCCGCGGTTGCCGCAGCGGCAGACCAGCCCGTGCTCATGGATGGTCGCGTGGCCGATTTCGCCGGTGATGCCCACATTGCCGTAGTAGGGCATCCCGTTCAGGATCAGCCCCGCGCCGATGCCGGATCCGATCTTCAGGAACATCAGGTTGCTGATGCCGGAGTGGGGCCCCCAGGTGACCTCGGACAGGGCGCCCAGATTGGCGTCGTTGTCGACGAAAACCGGGAGATCCAGTGCCTTCTCGAGGCGTTGCAGGATGTTGATGCCCACCCATTCGGGCAGGATGGCGCCCTGCGCCACCGTTCCCGTGCGGCGGTCAATGGGGCCCGGGATGCCAACGCCGGCGCCCACGACCGCGCTGCGTTCCACGCCGCTGCTGGCCAGGAGCCGGTCCAGCAGCCCGACGGCGGCAGTGATGCCCTCTTCGGCGTGGTGGCCCAGCGGGAGCAGGACCGAATCCTCGGCGATGACGTGGTAGCTCAGGGAGGCGAGGACGACGCGCAGGTGCCGGCGGCCGAAGTCGATGCCGATGGCGACGGCCCCGTTGCTGTTGAGCCGGACGTTCAGGGCCCGCCGGCCGGAGCTGGTGATCGGTTCGGTGGAGGCCAGTCCGGCGTCCTGCATGATCTTGACGATGTTCGAGACCGTGGCCGTGGAGAGGCCGGTCTGCCGTGCCAGTTCCGCCTGCGTGGAGGGCCCGGCGAGAAGGCATTCAATGATCCGCTGCTGGTTCAGATGCCGGAGTGCGGATTGTGATCCGGGGTTTTTGGTTCGGCTCCTCGTTGAGCGCGTTGGTGAGGGCATGCAATGAAGAGTGCCCCATCCGCGCCTTGTAGTCAAGAAGTTAACGCATGGCCGGTCGGGAAGTCCTCCGGCGGGGCCGTCGGAGGGCCGATGCAGGACCGGTGCCGGGGCTGCCGCCGGGTCCGCCGGGTGGCCTGCCTCCGCGTCCGTTGGCGGTGTCTGCCCGGGCATCCGCCGGTGCCGGCGGGACATAGCGCACTGCTTCCGCCGACGCCAGGTGGAAATGCACCGCGGCGGCGATGCTGCCGTTTGGCTACGCTTGAGGAGCGAGAGTCCGCCGCCGGGGCGGACCCCGGGATGCTGAGGTGGTAATGGTGTTACTGGCCCTGATGCAGGAGAACGCCGCCGTGCTGGACATTGTTGCCAATTGCGCTGCGGTGGATGCCGCCGCCGGCGAGGCTGCCGCCGCCGGCGCCCAGCTGCTCCTCACCCCGGAGCTTTTCCCGGTAGGGTATGCGCCCCTGCGGGTGCGGGCGGAGCTTGACCCAGCGACGCTGCCGGCCCTCCGGCAGGCCCTGGCGGACATTGCCCGCAGGAACGGCATTGCGCTGGTCTACAGCCTCCCCGCCGTCACCGCCGCGGGGGAGTGGCAGATCACGGCCACCCTCGTCGATAAGAACGGAGACGAGCTCCTCCACTACGCCAAGGTCCATCTGTTCGGCCCGGAGGAGCGCCAGGCGTTTGTCCCGGCCGCGGCCAGTCCCGGTGTCGTGGACTTCCACGGTGTCAGGACCTCACTGGTGATCTGCTATGACGTGGAGTTTCCGGAGCCCGTCCGGGCGGCGGCGGTGCGGGGCGCCGAACTGCTGCTGGTGCCGACTGCCCTTGCGGAGGGATTCGAGGCCGTGCCGCAGGTGCTCATCAGGGCGCGGGCACTGGAGAACCATCTGACGGTGGCCTACGCCAACCACTCCGGGACCGAGGACGGCTGCGATTTCCTGGGCGGAAGCGTCATCGCGGCCCCCGATGGAGGGCTCCTGGCGGCGGCCGGAACAGGGGCCGAGCTGCTGTTCGCCGAGCTGCCGGAGCCGGACGGGGCCGGGCAGGAAGTGGCGTACCTGGATGATCTCCGGCCGGAGATCTACCGCTCCTGGGGCAGCTGACCGGTACCGGAGTCCGGGGATGCCGGCGCAGCAGTGGCGTCCGGTGCCGGGGGTGTCCCGGGCAGCTGGTCCGTGTACTGCAGGGCAATCCAGAGCTCCGCCCGGGCCTGCGCCCGGTTGAGGTCCAGCTCCAGCAGCTCCGCGAGCATGCCGATCTGCCGGCGGACGCTGTTGCGGTGCAGGCCGGTGGTTTTGGCCGTGGCATCCCAGCTGCCGTTCTCGCCGAGCCAGGCGCGGAGGATGCCGAGCAGGGCGTCCCGCCGCTCCGGGGCCAGGGCCAGCACGGGGGCCAGCAGCCGGGCGGCCAGCATGGCGCCCGCCTCCTTGCCGAGCAGCCCGGCCACGGACCACGTCACGTCATCAACCCGGACACTGCGTCCCGTGGTCCCGACGCGGCCGCGAAGGGACCAGACCTGCTGGTAGGCCTCCGCCAGGCCGGAGAGCTCGGTGGCGCTCCCGATCACCAGCCGCCAGCCCAGCCGTTCCACACCAGCCAGCAGGGCGTCGTCGACCTTCAGTCGGGTGATGGCGGCAAAGCCGTGGCCGGTGATCTCCACCAGCTTGGTGTCAAACATCCGGCGCCACTCCAGCAGCTCCCGCACGGGACTGTCGCCGGAGTGGCCGGCGGGGCCGGCGCGGCCCGGTGCAGCTGGTGCGGCGCCTGCCGGGGCGGCGGGCGCCCCGGCCTCCTCCGGGCGGATGCCCAGAACCACGCGCAACTGCCCGGACCGGGTGGAGGACACGCTCTGGGCCAGCAGGTCTTTGAGCCCGTTGAGGTGGCGGGTGCCTCCCGAGACCAGGCTGTCCGGATGCAGCAACAGCGCCGTCGCCAGCTGGCTGGGGGCCAGTGAGCCGCTGGTGCGCTGGCGCACCAGCAGTTCCAGCAGCCCGACGGCGGTGGAGACGACGCTGTTCTGGGCCGGGGTCAGCGGGGCGTCGGTGCCAATGACCAGGGCGCCCAGGTTGGCGTCCCGGGTGCTGCGCAGCGGATAGCCGAAGACCAGCGCCGAACCTGCCGTGCCGAACGAGTCCAGCTCCACGCGCGGGCCGCTGCCGGAGAGCAGCCTCGCCAGCAGGGGCTGCAGCGTTGCGGAGTCCACGCCCGGTGTGGCGGCGGCTCCCGATGCGCCGGCGGTTCCGCGGGCACGCACCCGCCCGTCGGCGCCCACCAGAACCGCCCAGACCGGAACCCGCTGCACGAGGGCGGCCAGGAGTTCGTGTTCGGGCCGCGCCGACAGCACTGCCCGCATGAGCTGCCGGTTCGTGTCCGCGAGCTGCCGGAACGTCGTGGCGTTGTCCGATTCCAGCAATTGCGAGAATTCAAGGCCGACGGCGGCGAAGGGAACCGTCTTCGGGACGGCCACGAGGGTCAGGTTGTGCCGCCGGCAGGCCCGCACCACGGCGTCGGGCACCGCGTCGAAGTACGGTTCCAGTCCGAAGCCCAGGGCGGAGACGCGCGCCCCGACCAGCCGCTGCACATAGGCGTCCACGAGTTCCTCCGCGCCGCCCCCGCCCAGAAACGGCAGGCCGGCCGTGAGCAGGAACTCGCCGTCGAGCAGGTACGGGGTGGGATCTTCCAGTTCGCTCGGCTCCACCCAGCGCAGCCGCTCCGCCCCGTTGCCGCCGTCGTGCAGCACCGACAGCTCCGGCGGCAGCTGGCGCAGGAACTGCGCCAGGGTGACGAAACCCAGCCGCTCGGCGTCGTCAGCAGCCACGGCTGCCACGGGGGTCCAGAGCCTGGGGCGTCGGTGCATTAAGTCTCATGGCTGAAGACTATAGGTCATTTTGCACAGCCGTGAGAGCTGACTCACAAGCCTAGGCTGGACGCGGGGAAAAAGACCACTACTGAAGATAAGGACGTCAACGATGACTGCGCCAACTCTTATTGGGGAACGGCCACCGGCCACCACGGGCCGTCCTGGACTGACCGCGCAGCTGCTTCGCCGCAAGCCGATCGGACAGCTCGTCAGCGAAGCCGACACCGGCCACGGCGGCACGCGGCTGGTCCGCAGCTTCGGTGTGCTGCAGCTGACGATGATCAGCGTCGGCGCCACCCTCGGCACCGGCATCCTGGTGATCCTGGGCGAATCCGTGCCGCTGGCGGGTCCGGCAATCTGGATCGCCTTCGCGATCGCCGGACTCGCCGCGCTGCTCTCTGCCATCTCGTACGCCGAAATGGCCGGGATGGTGCCCGCGGCAGGATCGAGCTATTCCTACACGTACGCGACCATGGGCGAAGGCATGGCCTGGATCTGCGGCTGGTGCCTGGTGCTGGAATACGCCGTCTCCGTTGCCGCCGTCGCTGTCGGGGCCGGCCAATACGTCAACGAAGCCCTCGCCGTTTTCGGCCTGGCGCTGCCGGACGCCATCTCGCAGCCGCCCGGACACGGCGGAGTGCTCAACGCGCCGGCGATCGTGATCGTGGTCCTGGCCACCGCGCTGCTGGTCCGCGGCGCCAAGGAAAGCGCCTGGATCAACACCGCCATCGTGGTGGTCAAGGTGGGCATCCTGGTGTTCTTCTGCGCCGTGGCCTTCACCGCCTTCACCGCCGCACACTTCGAACCGCTCATGCCGATGGGCGCCGCCGGCGTCTCCGCCGCCGCCTCCCGGGTGTTCTTCTCCTACATCGGATTCGACGCAGCCTCCACGGCCGGCGAGGAGGCCCGCAATCCCAAGCGCGACCTGCCCCGGGCCATCCTGCTCTCGATGGTGATCGTCACGACCATCTACGTGCTGGTCGCGGTCGCGGCGATCGGCGCCCGGCCCTGGGGCTGGTTCGACGGCACCGAAGCCGCCCTCGTGAAGATTCTGGAAGAGACAACCGGGCAGCCCTGGATTGCGCTGGTGTTCGCCGTCGGGGCGGTGCTGGCCATCGCCAGCATCGTGCTGACGGTCCTCTACGGCCAGACCCGCATCCTGCTGGCGATGGCACGGGACGGCATGGTGCCCGGGATCTTCGGCCGGGTCTCGCCCCGTACGGGCACCCCGGTGGCCGGGACCCTGATGGTGGGCTCCGCCGTCGCCCTCACCGCGGGCCTCGTCCCGCTCGGAGCGCTGGCGGACGCCACCAGCATCGGCACGCTCTTCGCGTTCGCCCTGGTCAACGTCGCCGTTATCTACCTGCGGCGCCACCGGCCAGAACTTCCGCGAAGCTTCCGCGTCCCGCTGTTTCCGCTGACCCCCATCCTCGGCGCCGCCATGTGCGGCTACCTCATGCTCAACCTTGGCGCCGACACCTGGGTGGTCTTTGGGCTGTGGATGCTGGTGGGCCTGGCCGTCTACTTCGGCTACGGCCGCAGGCACTCCCGGGTAGCGGCGCTCAGCCACGAGGAATACCGTGAACTATCCTCCGCAGCCCCCTCCGACACCACGTCCACGCCCGAACCGATGAAAGCACACCACTCATGACAACCGCCACGGAACTCCCGGCCCCCCGGCCAACAGCGCCCGGCGCCGGCGACCAGGCCCCCATCACCATGCTGAACCCCGACTTCCCGTTCAGCTACGACCACTACCTGGCCCACCCGGACGGCCTGGGCGCCATCCCGGCCGGGCTCCACGGCACCGAAGTGGCCGTCGTCGGCGCCGGGCTCTCCGGGCTGGTGGCCGCCTACGAGCTGATGAAGCTGGGCCTGCGCCCGGTCCTCTACGAAGCGGACCAGATTGGAGGCCGGCTGCGGACCGCGAGCTTCCCCTCCGCCGCCGGCGTCGTCGCCGACCTCGGCGGGATGCGCTTTCCCGTGTCGGGCAAGGCCTTCTACCATTACGTCGAGCTGCTCGGTCTGGAAACCCAGGAGTTCCCCAACCCGCTGGCGGCGGCGACTTCCAGCACGGTGATCGAGCTCGCCGGGCAGAAGCACTACGCCCGCACCCCGGCGGACCTCCCGCCGTTCTTCCGGGAAGTCGCGGAAGCCTGGAAGGCTGCCGTCAACGACGGCGCCAAGTTCACCGAGATGCAGGACGCCATCCGCGCCCGGGACACCGCCCGGATCAAGGACTTGTGGAACGCGCTGCTGCCCCTGCTGGATGAACAGACCTTCTACGGTTTCATCGCCGGCAGCGACTCGTTCAAGCAGGCCGGTTTCGCCCACCGCGAGGCGTTCGGTCAGGTCGGCTTCGGCACGGGCGGCTGGGACACGGACTTCCCCAACTCCATCCTCGAAATCCTGCGCGTCGTCTACACCGATGCCGACGACGCACACCGGCTCATTGCCGGCGGAGCGCAACGGCTCCCGGAGGCACTCTGGCAGCACGCGCCGTCGGGCATGGTCCACTGGCCGGAGGGAACATCGCTGGCATCGCTGCACGCCGGTGCCCCGCGGGGCGCCGTGGACCGGATCGCCCGGGACGGCAGCGGCCATTTCCGCCTCCGGGAACGGTGGGGCCGCGAGGCCTCCTATCCGGCCGTCATCACCACCTGCCAGTCATGGCTGCTGTCGACGCGGATCCACACGGAGGAAACCCTGTTCCCGGCAGAACTGTGGACCGCGATCGAACGCTCCCACTACATGCAGTCGTCCAAGACCTTCGTGATGGTCGACCGGCCCTTCTGGAAGGACATCGATCCCGAGACCGGGCGCGAGGTCATGTCCATGACGCTGACAGACCGGCTGAACCGTGCCACCTACCTGCTGGACAACGGACCGGACCAGCCCGCGGTGATCCTGCTTTCCTACACCTGGAACGACGACGCGCTGAAATGGCTGGCCCTGGACGCGGACCAGCGGGTCGAGCTTATGCTGCACTCGCTCGAACAGATCTACCCGAACGTGGACATCGCCAGCCACATCGTCGGCCAGCCCATCACCGTGTCGTGGGAAGCGGACCCCAACTTCATGGGGGCCTTCAAAGCCAACCTGCCGGGACACTACCGCTACCAGCAGCGCCTCTTCAGCCACTTCAAGCAGGACCAGCTCCCCGAGGGGCAGCGCGGGATCTTCCTGGCCGGCGACGACGTGTCCTTCACCGCCGGGTGGGCCGAGGGCGCGGTGACCACCGGGCTGAACGCAGCCTGGGGCGTCGTCAACCACCTGGGCGGGTCATCGGCCGCCGGAAACCCGGGCCCGGGCGATCTGCTGGACGAACTGGGCCCGATCCCCCTGGACTAGGTGCTCAGCCGTGCAGTTCGCGGTGCGCCCGGGCCAGCTCCTGGTAGTGCGCCGCGTTCTGCTGCACGCCCGCGAACTCCTCGTCGGTGAGTTCGCGGCGGACCTTGGCCGGCACCCCGGCGACCAGCGAGCGGGGCGGGACCACGGTGCCTTCGAGCACGACGGCGCCGGCGGCCACGAGCGAGCCGGAGCCGATGACGGCGCCGTTGAGGATGGTGGCGCTCATGCCGATCAGGCAGTCGTCCTCGACGGTGCAGCCGTGCACGACGGCGCTGTGGCCGACGCTGACCCGGGCGCCCACCGTGCAGGGGAAGCCCGGGTCGGCGTGCAGCACCACGTTGTCCTGCAGGTTGCTGCCGGCACCCACGGTGATCGCGGCGGTGTCGGCCCGGACGGAGACGCCGTAGAAGGCGCTGGAATTCTCGGCGAGCGTTGCCTTGCCGATCACCGAGGCGCTCGGAGCGATGAAGGCGGATTCGTGGACGGCCGGGATGTCCCCGGCGAAAGCGTAAATGGGAGCCATGCCTCCAGCCTAGGACACACCCCCCCTGTTGCCTCATTGCAATACCTCCGGGAAGAGTGATTC
>DATITT010000325.1:0-2230 GCA_035467435.1 Arthrobacter sp.
CGCCACCAGTCCACCACTTCGCCTTCGGCCAGCAGGTGCGGGTGCCGCCGGCCGCGCAGCAGCCCGGCTCCGCCGGTGAGCTTGTCCAGCAAGCCGCGGACGCGCCAGGCCAGGGGCATGGAATACCAGCCGTTCTGGCCCCCGATCCCCTCGATAATGGTCCAGACGTACTTGGGATCGACGTCGCTGGAGTAGCTGCGCTCATCCAGGTACACGAGGTGGCCCGCCCACTCGGGATCGGAGGGCAGCGGATCGGCGTCGGCGCCAGCACTGGCCCATGTCGTTTGCACCTGGCCGTCGCGCTCCTTGCCCAGGGCGAGGGCCACTGCCTGGCGGTAAGGCGTGAGTCCTTCTTCCGGCGGGGGGATGTACGCGTCGATGTCGTGTTCCCGCGTGACGGCGTCGTGCTGGAGGGACTCCACGAGCGGCAGGGACATCGACAGCGGAATCGGGGTGGTCAACGCGACCCACATGCCCGCGAGCTTGGGCGCGGGAATGGGGAGCGCCAGCACCACGCGGTGCGGGAGCCCGGCCTCCGCCGCGTATTCCTGCATCATGCCCGCGTAGCTGAGGACCTGGCGGCAGCCGAGGTCGAAGGTCCGGTTGATCGGGCCTTCAAGCTCTGCGGCCCCGACGAGGTAGTGCAGCACATCGCGCACCGCGATCGCCTCGATCTTGTTGCGCACCCAGCTGGGGGCGGGCATCAAGGGCAGCGTCTCGGACAGGTGCCGGATCATCTCAAACGACGCCGAACCGGAGCCGATCACGACGCCTGCCTGGAAAACGATGGCGTCCACCGGGCTGTCGAGGAAGACCTTGCCCACGGCTTCGCGGGACCTCATATGGGTGGAAAGTTCGGCGTTGGCGGGGTGCAGGCCGCCCAGATAGACAATCCTGTCCACGCCGGCGTCGACCGCGGCCCGCGCCGCGGTCTCGGCCATCGCCTTTTCCTTGGATTCGAAACCAGATCCGGCCGCCATGGAATGGACCAGGTAGTAGAGAACGTCGACGCCGTCCAAGGCCGTGCGCAGCGCATCGCCGTCGTCGAGGCTACTCTGGACGACCTCGACGTCGGCCAGCCACGGAACGCCCGCGATTTTGGCCGGCGTCCGGACCAGGACCTTCACGGTTTGCCCGGACTCCAGCAGCCGGGGGACCAGCCGGCCGCCGATGTAGCCGGTCGCTCCGGTGACAAGCACCGTTCGTGGTTTGCCGCTCGGTGCGGGTGGGGTCTGTGCGGATTCGGGGGTGTCGGTCATGGTGACTCCTTGTCGTCAATAAAGCATTCGGAGCGCCAGGCCGTTCGGACGGCCGCGTATTTTGCCAGCCTAGCCCGGCGGCCGCCTGAGCCGGCAGGTCCGCGACCCCCGGAGGCTGGAACGATCCCGTGCGGATCTGCCTCCTTGATCCCTACTGCTCCTCCCGCATCTTTCCGGCTCACGGGTCCCAAGATTTTCCCAAGGCACCAGGACCATGCTGACGCCATCCAGTGAACCGAGCGACCACACTGAGGGGGGAGCCGGTGGGACTCGATGGAGGAACACATCATGGCGAAACATCGCAAGACCCGAGGGAGGGACGGCGGCCCCCTGGCTCGAGGGACGGCGCCGGGCGTTACGCGGAAAGTCGCGGCCGGTGCGCTCGCTCTCCTGCTTAGTGCCGGGGTTGTCCCGTCCGTGCTGGCGCCGGCGGTTTCCGCGGCGCCGACCGGTCAGGGATTCACGCTCAATGCCGGCGACATGCGGTTCATTCTGAAGCAGATCAAGATCGCCGAAAACCACGCCACCAAGGAGGACGCCCAGGGCAATGATGTGGCCGGCCAGCCGCTCCTGGGTTCCGGACCCAACCAGATTGCCAACCCGCTGCTGCCCTACGGTCTCCGCACGGTGGACGGCACGGAGAACAACCTGGTGGCCGGCCAGAACGACTTCGGTGCGTCGAGCCGGATGTTCCCGCGCCTCTCTGATCCGGAGTGGCGCACCACGTCCGGCGGACAAAGCTACAAGTCCGTCAATGCCAACGTCACGGACAGCAATCCGCGGTTCGTCAGCAACGTGATCGTGGACCAGACCGCCACCAACCCTGCGGCCGTCGCGGCCGCGGGCAAGGCCCACCGCACGGTCAATGACGGCCCGACGGCAGTCCCCTGTGACGGCAACGGGCTGCCGGAAAACTGTGTCCCTGAGGGTTCCACCCTTGACATTCCGAACGTCACGACCGACTTCGGGCT
>DATITT010000326.1:0-9393 GCA_035467435.1 Arthrobacter sp.
GCTCCCCCACCACCGTGTCCAGGCCGTCCGGGAGCGACCGGATCATGCCTTCCAGGCGTGCCTGGCGCAACACGTCCCACATGAGCTCGTCGCTGGCGTCCGGGCGGGCCAGGCGCAGGTTGGAGGCGATGCTCTCGTGGAACAGGTGCCCGTCCTGCGTCACCATGCCGAGGGTGTGCCGCATGGAATCGAAGGTGAGGTCGCGGACGTCCACGCCGGTCCCGGGCACGGCTCCGCCGAAGCGCACGGCGCCTGAATCGACGTCGTACAGACGCGAGAGCAGCTGCGCAATCGTGGACTTGCCGGCGCCCGAGGAGCCCACGAGGGCGACCGTCTGGCCCGGTTCCACCCGGAAGCTGATGCCGTGCAGCACTTCTTCGCCGCCGCGGGTGTCGAGTGTGGAGACGTCCTCCAGCGAGGCGAGCGAGACCTTGTCCGCGGAAGGGTAGGAGAAACGGACGTCGTCGAACTCCACGGACAGCGGCCCGTCCGGCGATGACACCGCGTCGGGTTTCTGCTGGATCAGCGGTTTGAGGTCCAGGATCTCAAAGACCCGCTCGAAGCTGACCAGGGCGCTCATGATCTCGACCCGGGCGTTGGAGAGCGCGGTGAGCGGCGCATAAAGGCGCGTGAGCAGCAGGGCCAGCACGACGACGTCGCCCGCGGCCAGCTGCCCCTGCAGCGCCATAAAGCCGCCGAGTCCGTAGACCAGGGCCAGGGCCAGCGCCGAGACAAGCGTCAGTGCGGTCACAAACGTGAACTGCAGCATGGCAGTGCGGACGCCGATGTCCCGCACGCGGCCGGCGCGGACGGCGAATTCCCGGGATTCCTCATCGGGGCGGCCAAAGAGCTTCACCAGGGTGGCGCCCGGGGCGGAGAAGCGTTCCGTCATCTGGGTGCCCATGGACGCGTTGTGCTCCGCTGCTTCGCGGCGCAGGTCGGCGAGCTTGGAGCCCATCCGGCGGGCCGGGATCAGGAAGATCGGCAGCAGGATCATGGCGAGCACGGTGATGAGCCAGGACTTGCCCAGCATCACCACGAGGGTCAGGGCGAGGGCCACAACGTTGCTGACGACCCCGGACAGGGTTCCGGCGAAGGCCGACTGGGCGCCGATCACGTCATTGTTCAGCCGGCTCACCAGCGCCCCGGTGCGGGTGCGGGTGAAGAAGGCGATCGGCATCTTCTGCACGTGGTCGAAGACCTTGGTGCGCAGGTCCACAATCACGCCTTCGCCGATGGTGGAGGACAGCCAGCGGGTGACGAGTCCCAGCCCGGCTTCGGCGACCGCCACGATGGCGATCAGCACGGCCAGCCAGACCACGACGTCGGTGCCCGCGCCGGCGATGATCGCGTCCACCACCTGGCCGGCGAGGACCGGGGTGGCAACGGCCAGTACGGCCATCACGATCGAGAGCAGCACGAAAGCGATCAGCTTGCCCTTGTGGGGACGGGCGAAGCTGAACACGCGCCTGAGCGTCTCCTTGGAGAACGGTTTCGAGCCGCTCGAGGCGCGCGTGATGTTGTAAAGGGAGCTCCAGGCCACCCGGTCCATGCTCATGTGTTGTTGCCTTTCGGGGCGGTGTGGCCCAGCAGCTCGGTGACGACGCCGTTGTCCACGTTCCAGCGGGCGTCGAGGCGCACGTTTTCCAGCAGCCTGCGGTCGTGGGTGACCAGCAGCAGGGCGCCGTCATAGCTTTCGAGGGCTTCCTCGAGCTGTTCGATCGCCGGAAGATCCAGGTGGTTGGTGGGCTCGTCGAGCACCAGCAGGTTGACGCCGCGGGCCTGCAGCAGGGCCAGCGCGGCCCGGGTCCGCTCCCCCGGCGACAGGGAGTCCACCGGGCGGGAGGTGTGGTCTGCCTTGAGGCCGAACTTGGCCAGCAGGGTCCGGACCTCCGCCGGGGTCTGGTCCGTCAGCACGGCTTCGACGGCGTCAGCCAGCTTCAGCGGGCCGGCCAGCAGCCCACGGGCCTGGTCGATCTCGCCGACGGCCACGGAGGCGCCCATGGAGGCGTCGCCGGCATCGGGACGCTGAAGGCCCAGCAGCAGGCGGAGCAGGGTGGACTTGCCGGCGCCGTTGGGGCCGGTGATGCCGATCCGCTCCCCGGCGTTGAGCTGAAGGTTCACCGGCCCCAGGGTGAAGTCCCCCTGGCGGACGACGGCGTCGCGGAGCGTCGCCACGACGGCGCTCGACCGCGGCGCCTGGCCGATGCTGAACTGCAGCTGCCATTCCTTGCGGGGTTCCTCGACCTCGTCGAGCCGGGCGATGCGGGATTCCATCTGGCGGACCTTCTGGCCCTGCTTTTCGGAGGACTCGGTGCTGGCTGCGCGCCGGATCTTGTCATTGTCCGGGTTCTTCTTCATCGCGTTCCGGACACCCTGGGAGCTCCACTCGCGCTGGGTGCGGGCACGGGAGACAAGATCGGCTTTGGTGTTGGCGAACTCCTCGTACCGTTCCCGGGCATGCCGGCGCGCGACGGCCCGCTCCTCGAGGTACGCCTCGTAGCCGCCGTCGTAGACCGCCACGGAGTTCTGAGCGAGGTCCAGTTCCACGATGGTGGTCACGCAGCGGGCGAGGAACTCGCGGTCGTGGGAAACCAGCACCACGCCGCCGCGGAGTCCCTGGACAAATGCCTCGAGTTTGGCCAGTCCGGTGAGGTCCAGATCGTTCGTGGGCTCGTCCAGGAGCACGACGTCGAAGCGGCTGAGCAGCAGCGCCGCGAGCGCCACGCGGGCAGCCTGACCGCCGGAGAGCCCGGTCATTTCGGCGTCCTGGCCAACCTCGAGGCCGAGGTCCGCCAGCACGGCCGGGATACGGTCTTCCAGGTCCGCGGCGCCGGAGGCCATCCAGCGGTCGAACGCCAGGGAGTAGTCGTCGTCGGAGCCCGGGGCGCCGCTGCCAAGAGCCTCCGCTGCGGATTCCATCTCCAGGGTGGCCCGGGCGCAGCCGGTGCGCCGCGCGATGTAGCCGGCCACCGATTCGCCGGCGATCCGTTCGTGTTCCTGGGGCAGCCAGCCGACGAACGCGTCGGCCGGGGCAAGGCTGACGGTGCCTTCCTGCGGCTCGTCGACGCCGGCAAGCAGCCGGAGCAGGGTGGACTTGCCCGCGCCATTGGCCCCGACGACGCCAACGACGTCGCCCGGCGCGACGGTCAGGGAGAGTTTGGAGAAGAGTGTGCGGTGGTCGTGACCACCGGAGAGGTCCTTGGCAACAAGGGTCGCAGTCATTAGTCCATTCTCTCACCGCGGCCCACAGCAGACAGCCACAGGGCCCTCCGGGCGGCCACCGGCCCCCGGGCATTAAAGAACCCGCCGGTCCGGACTTGGGGGGTGTACGGACCAGCGGGTTCGAGCAATTAGCATAGTTGAATCAGCAACTCACACAAAATCGCTCCAGTCGGCGCTCCACCGGACTTCAGGAGCCGCCCGTCTATTCGACTCTGCAGGAAGCCGTAAATGCCCTTACCCGCCAAGGCGTTTCAACTCTGGCTCCATGTCGTTGCTCCCAGCGCCAGCACAGCCGATATCTGCAGGATCTCCGGGATCAAGCGCACCACGCTCGCCCAGCAGCTGGTGCGCGGCAAAGTCGCGGAAAACACCCTCGTCAGCATCAGCCGGGCCCTGAAGCGCAGCCCCCTGGACGACCTCGCCTCGTTTGACAGCTATGCGGAACTGTCCGGGCGGCCGCAGCCGCCCACTCCCGCCGAACTCGTCAGCCAAATTGCCACCATGGATCTGCTGCGGGCTGTCATTTCCCGCTCGTCCCCGGCGTACGGCGGCTACGGAGACGAGGGCAGTGCGTTGACGCCGGCACTCGGCCCTGCACCACACGCGACCTCGGTCCGGAACTGGGTGGACGCGATCGACGACGGCGAATTGCGGCACCGGGTTTCGGACGCCACCGGAGTCGCACCGCAGAACTATTCGGCCCAGTTGACCGCCAACAGGCTCTCTCCCGAGTTGGCGGTCGCAACCTCCCGCGCCGCTGGCGTAGGATTCACGGGCGGCCTCGTCGCTACGGGTTTGATAACAGAAGCCGAGGCCGGCTGGCCGCCCGAGGCCAAGCAGACCGCACTGGACGCCCTTTCCGATGGCGAGCTCACGGCCCTGGCCGGCGAGCGGTTGCAGTCCCTCGGCAAAACCCTGCGCCGCCAGGAACACGAACACGAACAGACCAAAAAGATATGGGAGAACCTCGGATGATCGCGATCCTGCAGTGGACCACTTTGGCGGTCTGCGCACTCGTCGCCATCGCCCGGATCCCGAGTGCGCTGCGGGGTGAAAACCGCTCGATTTTCGGCGTCTTCGTCCTCTCCACCCTTGCCATTCTGCTCAGCATCGATATGAGCTACCAGGCCATCGATGCGTGGCTCGGTTCCGCCAATTACGCGAATCTTCTCCTCCGCTTTGTCGTTTACGGGACGTTACTCCTGGCCGGATACCGGATTGCCAAGGCCTTCGCCGCCCAGAAGAGCATCCGCCTCATTGCCGGCCCCGTAGGCCTGCTTGTGCTCGCCGTCATAGGCATCACCACCGTGATCCTCTTCCTGCTGGCTGACACCGCGGGAACCGTTACCGGGCTGAGAACACTGCCCGCCAGAAGCCCCCAGAATGCGGCCCTCATTGAGTCGTACGCCGCCGCGGGACGCCTGTACCCTTCCTACGTTGCCGCCTGCATCCTGCCCGCCACCTTCGTGGCCATCAGTCAGCGGCTGCCCAGAACCATCCGCATCGGAGCACTGCTGCTGACCGTCGCCTTCACCGGTATGGTCATCGCCTCCTCCTTCCTCCTGTTCCCGTCGGAACTTGGATATGTGGAAGCTGCTATCAACTACACGTCGGCGTTGTGCCTCGCGCTGGGACTCTCCTTCGTCTGGATCTCCAGCCTGATGGCAAAGCGCGCGCTTCGCCCTTGACCACCCTTGGCCTCCAGCCGTTGACTTCCAGTCAGGGGCCGGGGGCCGCCGCCAGGCAAAACCCGGGCGACACGGAAAATACGAATGGACAACAGATGATCTCGATCCTGCAGTGGACCACTTTGGCGGTCTGCGCTCTCGTCGCGATCGCCCGGATCCCGAGTGCGCTGCGGGGTGAAAACCGCTCGGTTTTCGGCGTCTTCCTGCTCTCCACCGTTGCCATCCTGCTTAGCATCGATGCGAGCTACATGACCATCGATTCGTGGCTCGGATCCGCCAACTACACGAATCTGATCCTTCGCTTTGTCGTCTACGGCACAGTGCTGCTGGCCGGCTACCGGATCGCCAAAGCCTTCGATGCTCCGAAGAGCATCCGCCTCATCGTTGGCCCCGCGGGCAAGGCGGTTCTCACTGTCGTCGGCATCGCGACCGTGGCTCTCTTCCTGTTGGCCGACACCGCAGGGTCCGCGACGGGGCTGAACGCGCTTCCGTCAAGAAGCCCGGAGAATGCGGCACTCATCGGATGGTATGCGGCGGCGGGCCGCCTCTATCCGGCATTCGTCGCCGTATGCGTCCTCCCCGCCACCTACCTGGCCATCAGCCGGAGGCTGCCCTTCGCTATCCGCACGGGGGCACTGCTGCTGACGGTCGCTTTCGCAGCCATGGCCATCGGCTCCTTCTACCCCCTGATCCCGCGCGAAGCCGGGTACCTGAAATTCATCATCAACTACACCTCAGTGTTGTGCCTTGTGCTGGGACTGGCTTTTGTCTGGATCTCCAGCCTGAGGGCAAAAAAACAGGCTGCCCGCGCCTAGGCAGCCGTCACTTCCTGGCCTTTCAGCGGCCATTGGGGGGCGGCCCGAACGCCGCGAAAGTCGTTGCCCGGTTAATCACCGTAAACTGAGCCGCGGAGAGACTAGGGAGAACCCTGATAATGAGAACGCTGGAATGGGCGACACTGCTGGTGTGCTGCGCGGCGCTCCTCCTGCGCGTGCCGGACGCTGCGCGGGGCCGGAACCGGACCGTGTTCGGAATCCTCTTCCTGGGCACCTTGTGCAGTGTGCTCGCCGTCTCCGAATTCTACGAGGCGATTGACGGATTGCTGGGCGGACGGGACGTCACGAGTCTGATCCTGCGTTTTCTCGTCTTCGCAGTGGTCCTGCTGGTTGGCCTCCGCGTCACAAGCGGCCTCGCCGCAGCCAGGGCCCGCCAGCTCATTTCCGGAGGAATCGGGCGCTGGGCCTTGGGACTGAGCGCCCTGGCCGTGACGGTGGCGTTTTTCCTGATGGTCGGCGCCGTGCCACCGGCAGTGCTGCCCGCCCCGCTGGCGGGCGGCACAGGGGACGCTGACCTGGCACCCTATTTCACGGCTGCCGGCCGCACCTATCCTGCCTTCGTTTCGCTCGTCCTGGTGCCTCCGCTGCTGGCCGCCGTCAGGAGCGGGCTGCCTCGACTGGTCAGGGCCGGTGCCCTGCTGGTCCTGGCCGGCGCCGTCTTCGCGGCCATGAGCCTTCCGGCCGCCCTGGCCCCGTCCAGCTGGGCGGGCGCACAGCATTTCGTCAATTACGCGGCGGCATTGGGTTACGTCCTGGGCCTCGTCACGTTCTGGTTCTCCGGACTGATTGCGAACCCCTTAGGTAACGCTAGGGCAACATTACGTCAGAACCGCGACAAGGCATTCACAAAATCATTAGACCGTGAAAGAATCATGAATGTGTGAAAGTGGCAGTCGCTTCGTGAACGGGGACAATCCGTGCGGAGCCCAGGCAGCCGCCCAAGCACCATTGGGGGGATGAGTGGTAGCGGTCCAGCTGGACCGCTCCCACTCAGCCTGTTAAGGGCCCATTCCCGCCCCGCCACCGGGCCAGCAAAGCACAGTCTTCCCGGCAGGGACCCTGCGTCAGCGCCTGAATCTCAACGTCACCAGCTGGAAGGGCCGGAGCGCCAGTTCCGCCGAGTGACCCACCCCGGTCACGCCCGGCGCAGCCGCCGGCCGCTCCAGCAGGTCCACCGTCTGGACGCCACTGACGGCGAAGCCGGCCGTCACGGTCCCCGTGGACCGCTCCCCCAGCGATTCGTAAACCCGGACGATCACGTCGCCGGAGCCGTCCTCGGCGAGTTTCACGGCTTCAACGACCAGGGCCGGGTTGGAAACGGCCAGGAGCGGTTCCACGCCGTGGGCCCCCTTGACCACGCGCGGCGCCAGGTTCGTGCGGTAGCCCTCTTCGACGGCGTCGGCGATGCTGGCACCGGGCCGGATGGTGACGTTCAATTCGTGCCGGCCGCGGTCCGCCGCGGGGTCCGGGAACTTGGGCGCGCGCAGCAGCGAGAGCCGCACGGTGGTGGTCGTTCCGCCGTCGTCCTCCCGGATATTCCGGGTGACATCATGGCCGTACGTGGACGAGTTGGAAACTGCCACCCCGTAGCCGGGCTCGGCGACGTGGATCCACCGGTGGGCGCAGATCTCGAACTTCGCGGTTTCCCAGGAGGTGTTGAGGTGTGTCGGGCGGAACACGTGCCCGAACTGGGTCTCCGACGCTGACCGGTCCGCCCGGACGTCGAGCGCGAACCCGAGCTTGAGCAGCTTCTCGCTTTCCTGCCAGTCAACCGCCGTCGAAATCGCCAGGGAACCGGACCCCGCCTCCAGCGATATCCGCTGGGTCACAGCCGAGGACCCCGCCACCCGCTCCACCACGACGACGGCGTCCCTGCCCCGGGATTCCGCGGTCAGGGCGCGCGCGCCGGTCAGCCGGACGACATTGCGGCGGTAAAAGGCGTCGATGTCCCAGGCATCCCATTCATTGGGGGTGTCCCGGTGCAGCTCCAGCAGGTTCCCGAGCTGCCCGGGGGCGATGGCATCGCGTCCGCTCGCGTAGTCGATCAGGGACTCCAGCAGGCCGTCGGCGTTGATGACGGCGCGGATGATCCCGTTGTCCAGGATGTAGCCGCCCCCGGCTTCGGTGACCAGCACCGGCTGCCCGGCGGGGACCGGCTCGGCTGCAGCCAGGGCGGGGACTCCGTGGCGCCGGTGCGGAGCGGCATTGAGCAGGAAGTCAGTGTCCCCGGCGCCCAGCACCGCGCCGGCGGCGTCGGCGATAATCGCTTCAAGCTGCCGGGCGACGGCGGCGTAGTTCCGCTCGGCGTCCTGGTGCACCCAGGCGATGGAGCTGCCCGGGAGGATGTCGTGGAACTGCTGCAGGAGCACCAAACGCCAGAGGCGCTTGAGCTCAGCGGCCGGGTAGCTGTATCCGGCGCGGACGGTGGCCGTGGCACACCAGAGCTCGGCTTCGCGGAGCAGGTGTTCGCTGCGCCGGTTGCCCAGTTTGGTCTTGGCCTGGCTCGTGTACGTGCCGCGGTGAAGTTCGAGGTACATCTCACCAACCCAGACCGGGAGTGCCTCGTACTCGGCCTGGGCACGCGCGAAGAAACTGGCGGCTGAGCCGAGTTCCACTTTCGGCGATCCCTCAAGGTCCGCGGTGCGGCGCGCCGCCGCCAGCATCTCGCGGGTGGGGCCGCCGCCGCCGTCGCCGTAGCCGAACGGGACCAGCGAGACGGTGCCGCGGCCATGGTCCCGGTAGTTCCGCTCGGCGTGGGCGAGTTCCCGGCCGCTGAGTTCCGAGCTGTAGCTATCCACCGGCGGGAAATGCGTGAAGAGCCGGGTGCCGTCGATCCCCTCCCAGTTGAAGGAGTGATGCGGCATCCGGTTGACCTGGTTCCAGGAGATCTTCTGGGTCAGGAACCACTTGCTGCCGGCGGCCTTGACGATCTGCGGCATGGCCGCCGAATAGCCGAAGGTGTCCGGAAGCCACGCTTCCTCGCATTCGACACCGAACTCGGCCAGGAAGAAGCTCTTCCCCTCCAGGAACTGGCGGGCCATGGCCTCACCGCCGGGCATGTTGGTGTCCGATTCGACCCACATGCCGCCCACGGGGACGAACTGGCCGGTCTTGACCTTTTCCCTGATCCGCCCGAAGAGCTCCGGATACAGCTCCTTGATCCAGGCGAGCTGCTGGGCAGAGGAGCAGGAAAACACGAATCCGGGATCCTCGTCCATCAAAGCCACCACGTTGGAGAAGGTGCGGGCGCATTTGCGGATGGTTTCACGGACGGGCCAGAGCCAGGCGGAGTCGATGTGCGCGTGGCCCGTGGCGAGCAGGTGGTGGGCGGAGGCGTACGCCGGCCGGGCCAGGACGCCGGCCAGGGCATCGCGTCCCGCTGCTGCCGTGCCGGGGACGTCGTCGGGATCCATGACGTCCAGCATCCGTTCCAGCGCGCGCAGGATTTCGTGGCGGCGGGGCAGTTCCATCGGCAGCTCGTGCATCAGGCCGTTGAGGGTCCAGATGTCCTGCTGCAGCTCCCAGACGGTCTGGTTGAGTTCTGCGATGACGATCCGGCCGAGCCGGTACTTGGGCTCGTTGCCGGCCGTCGCCTTGTCGCCGTAGGGGGTGGCCGCGAAGGTCCACCCCTGCGACAGATCGGG
>DATITT010000327.1:0-6363 GCA_035467435.1 Arthrobacter sp.
GGCCGTTGTCCAGCGTGAGAAGGGCGAAGGTGCCGGGACTCGTGCCGTCAACCGCCGGCAGTTTGATGTCCTGGACGTAGGAGTGGGTAACCGTCTCGTTCGGGAAGAGGTCGGCAAGCTTGCGGAAATCGGCGGCGCTCATGCTGCGGCTCCAGTCTCGGTGGTGGTGGCGGGGGCAGTGGCGGTGGCCTCGTCAAAGGCGGTGCCGTAGTCGGCGTGGTGCGGGTTCTCCCAGATCACGGTGGCGCCCATGCCCAGGCCGATGCACATCGTGGTCATGCCGAAGCGGACCGTGGAGTCCTCCTCAAACTGGCGGGCCAGCTGGTTCATCAGCCGCACGCCGGAGGACGCGAGGGGGTGCCCGACGGCGATCGCCCCGCCGTAGCGGTTGACCCGGGGGTCGTCGTCGGCGATGCCGAAATGGTCCAGGAAGCTGAGCACCTGGACGGCGAAGGCCTCGTTGATTTCGAACAGGCCGATGTCCCCGATGCCCAACCCGGCGTTCTTGAGGGCCTTTTCGGTGGCCGGGACCGGGCCGATGCCCATGACTTCGGGTTCGACGCCGGCGAAGGCGTAGCTGACCAGGCGCATCTTGACCGGCAGGCCCAGTTCCTCGGCGGCGTCGGCGGAGGCCAGCAGGGCGGCGGTGGCGCCGTCGTTGAGTCCGGCGGCGTTGCCGGCGGTGACCCGGCCGTGGGCGCGGAACGGGGTCTTGAGCGCGGCGAGGTCGTCCACCGAGGTGCCCGGCCGGGGCGGTTCATCCACCGTGTTTACGGTCCAGCCCTGCCCCGGTTTCATCGTGGCGACGGGCACCAGGTCCGGCTGGATCTGGTCCCTGGCGTAGGCGGCCGCCAGCTTGTCCTGGGAGGCGACGGCGTAGGCGTCGGTGCGGTCCTTGGTGATGGCGGGGAAGCGGTCGTGCAGGTTCTCGGCCGTGTTGCCCATGTTCAGGGCTGCCGGGTCCACGATCCGTTCGGACATAAAGCGCGGGTTGGGGTCCGCGCCGGCGCCCATCGGGTGGTTGCCCATGTGTTCCACGCCGCCGGCGATGACGACGTCGTAGGCGCCGAAGCCGATGCCGCTCGCGGTGGTGGTCACCGCCGTCATGGCGCCGGCGCACATCCGGTCGATCGCAAAGCCCGGCACGGTCCGCGGGAGTCCGGCCAGCAGGGCTGCGGTGCGGCCGATGGTCAGGCCCTGGTCGCCGGTTTGTGTCGTCGCAGCGATGGCCACTTCGTCGATCCGTTCGGCCGGCAGGGACGGGTTGCGGCGCATCAGTTCGCGGATGCACTTAACCACGAGGTCATCGGCGCGCGTTCCGGCGTAGATGCCCTTCTCGCCGGCGCGGCCGAACGGGGTGCGGACGCCGTCGACAAAGACGACATCGCGGATCGTGCGGGGGTTCGCGCTGCTGCGATTTCCGCTGCTGTGTTTTCCGCTGCTCGGGACTTGGCTCACGTGGTACTCCTCATCGAGACATGGGTGCCGGATCCGTGCCCCGGACTCAAAGAGCCAGGGACAGCAGGGGACCGGGCGACATCAGACAACATGTTACTCGCCAGTAACATAGCTGGCAAGGAGTGCGGTGGCGCGCCGCCGGGGAGAAGGTCCGGGAGCCGGGGCCGGCCGGGTTAGTGCGCCGTGTCCGGTGCTGCGGCGGCCGGCGCGGCGGAAGATGTGGCTGCGGCATCTGCGGCAGCTGTGGCCGGTACGGATTTGGCTTCCTTGACGGGCAGCGGCTGCGGGTTCTGGAAGGCCTCGGCGATGAGGGGAGTGACGACTTCAATCTGCCACTGGCGGGCCCCCAGGTTCGCCAGCTCCTCGGCGATGCCTTCCTCGCTGGCCTCGACCGGCGGACGCCAGCAGACGCGGCGGAGGTAGTCCGGCGTCAGCAGGTTCTCCACCGGCATGTTCAGGTCCTCGGCTTTGGCCTGGAGCAGCGGCCGGGCGGTGGCGAGCCGTGCGGCGGCTTCCGGGTCCCGGTCGGCCCACACCCGCGGGGGCGGGGGAGCGTTGGTGGGCAGGTGCAGGGGAGGGATCTCCTCGAGGGCCCTGGCGGTGCTGATGCAGCGCAGCCACCGCGGCGCCTCGCGTTGGGCGGCACGGCCGTGGAAGCCCTTGGTGCCCAGCAGCTGGGGCACGGTGGTGGGCATGGCTTTGGCGGCTGCGACGAGGGCGGAATCGGGGATGAGCCGGCCGGGAGCAACGTCGCGCTTCTGCGCCAGCGAGTCGCGCTCGAGCCACAGTTCGCGGACCGCGGCCAGCTGGCGACGGTCGCGGATCTGGTGCAGTCCGGAGGTCTTGCGCCAGGGGTCCACCCGGGGCGGTGCGTGCCCGGCCTCGAGGAGGGCGGCGAATTCCTGTTCGGCGAAGTCCAGTTTGCCATCCGCGACCAGGAGCTCAATGAGTTCCTCGCGCAGTTCGGTGAGGACCTCGACGTCGAGCGCCGCGTAGCGCAGCCAGGGTTCGGGCAGCGGCCGGGTGGACCAGTCGGCCGCGGAGTGTTCCTTCGCGAGGCCAAAGCCCAGGAGCTGTTCGATCACGGCGGCGAGTCCCACGCGGGGAAGCCCGGCGAGGCGGGCGGCGAGCTCGGTGTCAAAGAGTTTGTCCGGCCACATGCCGAGTTCGGACAGGCAGGGCAGGTCCTGGCTGGCCGCGTGCAGGATCCATTCGACGCCGTGCAGGGCGTCGTTGACGATGGCCAGGTCGCCGAAGGGTTCGGGATCGATCAGCCAGGTGCCGGAGCCTTCCCGGCGGATCTGGACGAGGAAGGCGCGCTGGCCGTACCGGAAACCGGACGCGCGCTCGGCATCCACTCCCGCGGGACCGTGGCCTGCGGCGAGGGCCGCGGCGCAGCGTTCCAGGCCGGACTGAGTTTCAATGACGAGCGGCACGCCGTCGCGGGGTGCATCGAGGTCGATGATCTCGGGGACCAGGCTGTCGAAGCCGTCCACCGCGATATGGGCTGTGGTGTCAGCCGCCTCTGTTTTGTTTTGCACTGTGTTGGCGGCCGCGCCCGCGGTGGCGATTTCCGGAATATGAGAGGTCATGATGACTTCAGTTTAGCGACAACACGGTGTTGAGGGCCGCGCCTCCGCCAAAACGGGCCGGGTCGCCCGGGTGTGCGGGCCGCATCTCAGGCCAGTCCGCGGCGCAGGCGCGGCAGCGGCGTGACGCCTTCGGGCAGCGGGGGAAGGCCCGCGAAGGTGCAGACCATGTCCGACCAGGCCTCGAGGTGGGAGGTGATGTCGGGCGTGGACGGAGTCCAGGATGCCCGGAGCTCGATGTCGATCGAATTGGGCCGGTCCGCGAGGGTTCCGAAGCTTTCGGACAGCACCCGCGTCGCGGTGCCGCCGGCCGAGCGGTAGGGTGCGGCGTGGTTTTCGAGGGCTTCGACGAGCCAGTCCCAGGCGACGGTGCCGAGCATTTCGTCGTTGCCCATTTCCGGCTCCAGCTGGGCGCGGATGTAGGTGACGACCCGGAACTCGCCCTCCCAGACCGCGGAGCCTTCGGGATCGTGCAGCAGGATGAAGCGGCCGGTGGCCAGCTCGACGTCGTCGCTTGCGGACGCACGCGCCAGGGCCGCGGCCGCAGGGCCGTGGACGGCACGGGAGGGCTTCGCTTCGCCGGGGGCGACGACTTCCGCCCCGAGGGCGACGGCGAACGGCGCCAGCCGCCCGGGCGCCGGGATCTCCTCCAGGCGCAGCTCACTGCGGGTTCGTGCCTGCCGAAGGGTTCCCAAGGCAAAGCGAAAATCTGCGGGAACCTGGTCGAGTGCGTTCACAATGGAAGATTACGCAAAGGGCGCTCCCAAGCCCGGCAGGCTCGCCGCCGCCCCGTCCGGCTTCTGCCCGGGCCGGGCGGCGGCTGTCCCGCCGCCAGGGTCAGCCGGCAGCGACTTCGCGCTTGATGGCGACGATGAAGGAGTCAACGTCGTCCTCGGTGGTGTCGAACGAGCACATCCAGCGGACCTCGCGGACCGCCTCGTTCCAGTCGTAGAAACGGAAGGACCCGCGCAGCCGGTCCGCGACGCCGGCCGGCAGGATCGCGAACACACCGTTGGACTCGGTCTTCTGGCTCAGTTCGACGCCGGGGACGGACTCGACGCCGGCACGCAGCCGGGCGGCCATCGCGTTGGCGTGCGAGGCGGAGCGCAGCCACAGGTCACCCTCGAGCAGGGCGATGAACTGGGCGGACATGAACCGCATCTTGGAGGCCAGCTGCATGTTCATCTTCCGCAGGTAGATCAGCCCCTGGGCTGCGGCCGGGTTCAGTGCCACCACGACCTCGCCGAAGAGCAGGCCGTTCTTGGTGCCGCCGAAGGAGAGGATGTCCACGCCGGCGTCGCGGGTGAAGGCCCGCAGCGGCACGTTCAGGTGGGCGGCGGCGTTGGCCAGCCGGGCTCCGTCCATATGCAGCTTCATGCCTTTGGCATGGACATGCTCCGCGATCGCCCGGACTTCGTCGGGGGTGTAGCAGGTGCCGAGCTCGGTGGTCTGGGTGATGGACACGGCCAGCGGCTGGGCGCGGTGCTCGTCGCCCCAGCCCCAGGCTTCCTTGTCGATCAGTGCGGGGGTGAGCTTGCCGTCCACGGTGGGGACCTGGAGCAGCTTGATGCCGCCGATCCGCTCCGGGGCGCCGTTCTCGTCCATGTTGATGTGGGCGGTCGACGCGCAGACGACCGCACCCCAGCGCGGCAGCAGGGACTGCAGCGACAACACGTTGGCGCCGGTGCCGTTGAAGACCGGGAAGCATTCGATCCCTTCGCCGAAGTGCCCTTCCATCAGCTGCTGCAGCCGGGCGGTGTAGTCGTCCTCGCCGTAGGAGACCTGGTGGCCCTCGTTGGCGGCGGCCAGGGCGGCCAGCACCTCGGGGTGCACGCCGGAGTAGTTGTCCGAGGCAAAGCCGCGGACGGAGGGATCGTGGAGCCGCACTGCGGTGCTGGCAGGGGCAGTTTCAACTGTGCTTGTCATCGGTTTGCTCACGCTTTCAGTCTAGGAGGTCCGGTCCCAAGGGCTAAGTTCAGAGTCCGGGCTCAGGCGCTGGGGCTGGATTCCGGGCTCAGCCGCAGCCGCTGGCCGTTCAGGTCCGCCGCGGGGGAGGTGAAGAGCCCGACGGCGGCAGCCGCCAGTTCCTCCACGTCGGTGAATCCGGGGAAGCTGCGTTCCGGGGACTTCGCCCGCATGGCCGCGTCCACGAGGGCCTTCACGACGAAGACCACCGCGGCAGAGCGTTGTTCCGCGGGGGCGGCGTCTGTGCCGGAGCCGGCGGCCCCCGCCTGGCCGCGGTGGAAGCCGTCGGCGACGGCCAGGGTCCAGGCCTCGGCGGCGGCCTTGGCGGCCGCGTAGCTGGCGCCGCCCGCCGTCGGTTTGCCCGCGGCGGTGGAGGAGACCATGGCGAAGCGCCCGGTGTCCGAGGCGGCGAGGTCGTCGTAGAAGACCCGCGTGACGTTCCGCAGCGTGGTGATGGCGCCGCGTTCCAGGAACTCCCAGTCCTCGTCGCTCTGGTCCGTGATGCCCCTGGCGCCGCGCCAGCCGCCGACCAGGTGGATAACGCCGTCGACGGACCCGCCCGTTGCGGCCAGCCGGGCATGCAGCGTGGTGTGCAGCGACCGGACCTCCGAGAGGTCCGCGAGGTCGCACACCAGCGGTATGACGCCGCTGCCGGCGTCCGCGGCGGCCGCCTCGATCCGGGGCCCGTCCGAGCCCACGGTGAAGACCGTGTGCCCGGCGTTGCGCAGGGCGCGGGCGGCGGCGATCCCCGAAGGGCCGCTGCCGCCCGTGACCACAACGTTCAGGGGGCGTCCGGCGCTCATCCGGCGGTCAGAGCGGTGTTTGCCGTGCCGGCGGAACCCGTGTCGGATGTGCCGGTGATGCCGGCCGTGGACTCGATAACGGGGCGCATCTTCTTCTCGAGGGCCTCGTAGAACATCGAGAGTGGGAACTCGTCGTCGAGCACCTGGTCGGTGAGGCCGCGCGGCGGGCCGGCCAGCGGCAGCGCGTCCGGGCCCTTGGCCCAGACGGAGGCCGGGTTGGGCGTGACGGTGCCGGAGATCAGCTCGTACGCGGCCAGCCAGTGCGCCATCTTGGGCCGGTCGATCGAGCGCCAGTAGAGCTCATCGATCCTGGCACCGAGGTCCACCACGACGTCGGCAGCCGCGTCCCAGTCAATGCTGAGTTTGCTGTCGGTCCAGTGCAGGACGTGGTGCTGGTGCATCCAGGCGAACAGCAGCTGGCCGCCGAGGCCGTCGTAGTTGCGGACCCGGCTGCCGGTGATGGCGAAGCGGAAGATCCGGTCGAAGATGACGGCGTACTGGACCAGCTTGGCGTGCCGGCGGGCCTCGGGATCGGCGTCCTCGTCCTT
>DATITT010000328.1:0-4691 GCA_035467435.1 Arthrobacter sp.
TGGTCCAGGTTGTAGGCCTTGTAGCCCGTGCGGTGGTCCGCGATCCGGTTTTCCGGGTAGTTGTAGGTCCGGATGCGCTCCGAGCGGTCCATGGTGCGGATCTGTGACTTGCGCTGGGCCGAGTTCTCGGCGTCGATCTGCTCCTGCTGGTGCGCCAGGATGCGGGCGCGGAGGACGCGCATGCCGGCTTCGCGGTTCTGCAGCTGCGACTTCTCGTTCTGCATGGCCACCACGATTCCGGTGGGAAGGTGGGTGATCCGGACGGCGGAGTCGGTGGTGTTCACGGACTGGCCGCCGGGGCCGGAGGAACGGTAGACGTCGATCTTGAGATCGTTCTGGTTGATCTCAAGCTCTTCGGGCTCGTCCACTTCCGGGAGCACCAGCACGCCGGCCGCGGAGGTGTGGATGCGGCCCTGGGATTCCGTCACGGGGACGCGCTGCACACGGTGCACGCCGCCTTCGAACTTGAGCCGCGCATAGACGCCCTCGGCCGGATCGTTGGAGTTGCCCTTGATGGCCACCTGGACATCCTTGTAGCCGCCCAGGTCCGATTCGTTGGCAGAAATCATCTCGGTCTTCCAGCCGCGGGATTCCGCGTACCGGGTGTACATCCGCAACAGGTCCGCCGCGAACAGGGCAGCCTCGTCGCCGCCTTCGCCGCCCTTGACTTCGAGGATCACGTTGCGGGCGTCGTCAGGATCACGCGGGATCAGCAGCCGGCGCAGCTTGGCCGCAGCCGTCTCCAGCGCAGCCTCAAGCTCCGGCACCTCGGCCGCAAACTCAGGGTCCTCCCCCGCCATTTCCTTGGCAGCTGCAAGGTCATCCTCGATGCCGTGCCAGGCATGGTACGCCTCGACAATGCCGTTCAGCTGAGCCGACCGCCGCCCCAGCTTCCGGGCAATCTTCTGGTCGGCATAAACAGCAGGATCCCCAAGCTGTGCCTGGATGGCGTCATGCTCATCCAACAGGCCCTGTACGGACTCAAACATTTTCAAAACCTCTTTCGACTCTTACAAGTCTAGTAATGCGGGCACGTCCTTTTAACCAACAACCGCCCGAAGAAATGGCGGCCAGGGAGTGGCTTCGGGCCTGCCGTAGCCGGGGGGCTCACGATCGCAGATCGTGGGCCCCCCGGCGGAGGGGCGGGGCCGCCATTTTTTCGAGCGGTTGGACCAGCTACTTGTCGTTATCGGACTTCGCACCAAGCGTCGTCTTCTGCACCTGCATGAGGAACTCGACGTTGCTCTGGGTCTCCCGGATCTTGTTGGTCAGCAGCTCAAGGCTCTGCTGCGTTTCGAGTCCGGAAAGGACGCGGCGCAGCTTCCACATGATCTTGACTTCCTCGGGGGACAGCAGGTTTTCCTCACGGCGCGTACCGGACGCGTTGACGTCCACGGCCGGGAAGATGCGCTTGTCCGCGAGCTGGCGGGACAGGCGCAGTTCCATGTTGCCGGTGCCCTTGAACTCTTCGAAGATGACCTCGTCCATCTTGGAACCGGTCTCGACGAGCGCGGTTGCCAGGATGGTCAGTGAGCCACCGTTTTCGATGTTGCGGGCTGCACCGAAGAAGCGCTTCGGCGGGTACAGCGCTGCGGAGTCGACGCCACCGGAGAGGATACGGCCGGAAGCCGGCGCCGCCAGGTTGTAGGCACGGCCCAGGCGGGTCATCGAGTCGAGGAGAACCACAACGTCCATGCCCATTTCCACGAGGCGCTTGGCACGCTCGATGGAGAGCTCGGCCACGGTGGTGTGGTCGTCGGCGGGACGGTCGAAGGTGGAGGCGATAACCTCACCCTTGACGGTGCGCTGCATGTCCGTGACTTCTTCGGGGCGTTCGTCAACGAGCACCATCATGAGGTGGACCTCAGGATTGTTGATCGTGATGGCGTTGGCGATGGACTGCAGGATGAGCGTCTTGCCCGCCTTCGGCGGCGAAACGATCAGTCCGCGCTGGCCCTTGCCGATCGGGGCAACCAGGTCGATGACGCGGGGGCCGATCTTCTTGGGGTCCGTCTCCAGGCGCAGGCGCTCGGACGGGTACAGCGGGACGAGCTTCGCGAATTCGACGCGGTCCTTGAGTTCCTCGGGGGTCTTGCCGTTGACCGAGGTGATGCGGACCAGGGCGTTGAACTTCTGGCGGGCGGTCTGCTGCTGATTCGCTTGCTGGGCCTCACCTTCACGCGGTGCACGGATGGCACCGACGACGGCGTCGCCCTTGCGGAGGTAGTACTTCTTGACCTGGGCAAGCGAGACGTAGACGTCGTTCGGGCCCGGCAGGTAGCCGGAGGTGCGGATGAACGCGTAGTTCTCCAGCACGTCCAGGATGCCGGCGACGGGCAGCAGGACATCGTCCTCGGTGACCTCAACGTCGTCGACGTCCGGTCCCTGGACGCGTCCGCGACGGCGGTCGTTGCGGTCGTTGCGGTCGCGGAAGCGGTCGTTGCGCGAGGTGTTGTCGCGGCTGTCCTGCCCGCCGGAGCGCTCGGGACGGTCATTGCGGTCGCGCCGGTTGCGGCGGTTCCGGCGGCTGCCGCCGTCGCTGTCGTCAGTGTCGCGGTTGGCAGTGTTGTCGCGGGTGTCGCGGTTGCCTGCAGCCTCGTCACGGCCGCCGCGGGTGCGGGTGCCCTCACGGCGCTGGCCGTCTTCGCTGCCCTGCTCTGCCTGGCGCTGTTCGCTGCGCTGTTCCGTGCGCTGTTCAGCCTGGCGCTGCTCGGCCGGGGCCTCGCCAGCGGTTGCGGCCGGGGCTGCGCCCTGTGCGGCGGGCTGTTCTGCGCCCTGACCTCCAGCCTGCGCGGGGGCTTCGCCGCGGCGGCGGTTGCGGGTGCGCGGCTGGCGGGTGCGGTCGCCGCCTTCCGTCGAGGAAGCGGCTGAGCCGTGCTCGGCAGAGCCCGCCTCTGCGGAAGCCGCGGGGGCCTCCACGGCCGGAGCGGCTGCGGGTGCCTCGGCGGTGGGAGCCGTAATGACGCCGTCACTGCCGGCGCGGCGGCTGCGGCCGCGTCCACGGGCACGCGGGTTCTCCTGGGCCGGGACCTCGGAGTCGGCGGCAGGTGCGGCTGCCGGAGCCTGGCCGGCGCTGCCGTTACCGGCCGCCTTTTCAACATCGCGGGCCGGAGCCTTGCTCACGGGAGTACCGGCGCGGTGGGCGGAGATGGCCGACACCAGGTCGCCCTTCCGCATCCGGGAACCGCCGGAAATCCCCAGCTGGCTGGCAAGAGCCTGGAGCTGGGCGAGCTTGAGGCCTGCGAGGCCGCTGCTCTTGGCGGGTGCTGCCGCAGACGATCCGGCAGCAGAAGATGATGGTTCCACAGCTGAAGACAGCTCAGTGGTTTCGGTCACGAAGGATCCTTCCCCCTCGACGGCGTCCAGGCTAGGAGCTGGACGCGATGATTTGATCTGGTCTGCAGTTCAGATCTGCAGCCGGGATTTCGGCCTTGCCGGATGGATATTGGCCAGCACGGCCGGATAGAGCAACACCGGCCGCGTTCCGGAAGAAAAGGAACGGCGGCCTGACGTTTCAGGGGTGCAGAGATTGTTTCTGCGGATTCCTGCGTCAGACCAAAAGCAGGTGGCACCGGAAAATATTGCGCAGTGAAAGATGAGAGAGGCAACTAGGCCAACATCGCGGTCTTTTGAACAGTAACTGAATTACCGCCTGCGTGATTACCGCCGGTGCACTTCCACTTTAGCACCTTCAACGTCCACAGCCAGCTTCATCACACGCCAGCCCACGCCCGGCGTGTTGCCTGCCGTGAAGTCGCCGATGAACTCTACGGCGCCCTCGGCCTGGGCCTCTCCGTTGGCGAGGACCAGCACGGTGGGCCCGGCGCCGGAGACGACGGCGGCAAAGCCCGCCCGACGCAAGGCTGCGATCAGCGCCGCGCTGGGCCGCATGGCCTCGGCGCGGTAGCTCTGGTGCAGGTAGTCCTCGGTGCCGGCCAGCAGGAGTTCCGGCTTCTGTGTCAGGGCGTGGATCAACAGGGCCGCACGTCCGGAGTTCATCGCCGCGGCGTGGTGTCCTACCGAGGCAGGCAGCAGCGCACGGGCGGCGTCGGTGGAGAGTTCGAAGTCCGGTACGGCGACCACCGGAATGACCGCCGAGGCAACAGCCGCGCAGGTACTGCTGTACTGGTCACTGTCCTGCCACGACAGCGCCAATCCGCCGTAAATCGCGGGTGCGACGTTGTCCGGGTGTCCCTCCATCTCACTCGTGAGCTGCAGGACCCAGTCCTTGCCCCGGCGCGACGCCTCCGGAACCAGGGCATTGGCGGCGGTCACCGCGGCGACGACGGCACAGGCCGACGAGCCCAGGCCGCGGCCATGCGGGTTGATATTGTCGGCCGTGATCCGCAGGCCGGCGTGCCGGAAGCCGAGGCGGTGCAGGGCCTCCGTGATGGCCCTGACCACCAGGTGGGTGGCATCGCGGGGCAGGGATTCCGCCCCTTCACCGCTGAGCTCGAATTCCAGCTCGCCGCTGTCCAGGGTTTCCACCGTCAGCGTGTCGAACAGCGTCAGCGCCAGGCCGAGACTGTCATACCCGGGGCCGAGGTTAGCGCTCGTGGCCGGCACGCGGACCGTCACGAGCTGCCCGGCCGGAACCGCCGGCGTGTCGGCGGCGGACTCGGCCGGGATGGTGAGGGTGGTCTCCACGGTTACTTTTCTTCCAGTCCCAGGGCCGTGGCCACAGTGACCAC
>DATITT010000329.1:0-2133 GCA_035467435.1 Arthrobacter sp.
GGGAGAGAATTGAGGGAAGGCGGCACCTGCTTCAGGGCCGCCGGCACGGCCGAAGGCCGGGACCAAACCGTTTCCCCCGGACCACACGCGCAACCGCAGACGCAACAACAGACGCAGTGAATATTGAAGGGTATGTAATCAGCTCATGAAGTCGCAGGAGATCACTAAGCGCTGGATCGACTTTTTCGTCAGCAAGGGCCACACGGCAGTGCCCTCCGCGTCCCTGGTCTCCAGCGACCCTTCCCTGCTGTTCACGGTGGCCGGTATGGTCCCGTTCATCCCATACCTGACCGCCCGGGAGGAAGCCCCCTACAAGCGCGCCACCAGCGTGCAGAAGTGCATCCGGACCGGCGACATCGAGGAAGTCGGCAAGACCGCCCGCCACGGCACCTTCTTCCAGATGTGCGGCAATTTCTCCTTCGGCGATTACTTCAAGGAAGACGCCATCAAGTTCGCGTGGGAACTGCTCACCTCGAGCGTTGACGACGGCGGCTACGGCCTGCCGCCCGAGCGCCTCTGGGTCACCGTCTACGAAGAGGACGACGAGGCCGAGCAGCTCTGGCTCAAGAACACAGGGATGCCCGCCGAGCGGATCCAGCGGATGGGCAAGGCGGACAACTACTGGTCCACCGGACAGCCGGGCCCGGCCGGCCCCTGCTCCGAGATCTATTACGACCGCGGCCCCGCCTATGGCGTCGAGGGCGGTCCGATCGCGGACGAGAACCGCTACGTGGAAATCTGGAACCTCGTGTTCATGCAGTACCAGATCGACAACGTGCGCTCGAAGGTGGACTTCGACATCACCGGCGAACTGCCCAAGAAGAACATCGACACCGGCCTTGGCATGGAACGCCTCGCGATGATCCTTCAGGACGTCGAGAACATGTACGAGACCGACCAGGTGCGTCCCGTCATCGACCGGGCCGCGGCGCTCTCCGGACGGGAATACACCTCGGCCGAGTCCGCCAAGGACCCACACCACACCGACGACGTCCGAATGCGCGTCGTCGCCGACCACATCCGTTCCTCCCTGATGCTGATCGCCGACGGCGTCACCCCCTCCAACGAAGGCCGCGGCTACGTGCTGCGCCGCCTGATCCGCCGCGCCGTGCGCTCCATGCGCCTGCTCGGCGTCGAAAAGGCCTGCCTGCCGGAACTGCTTCCCGCGTCCCGCGACGCCATGAAGGGCGTCTACCCGATCGTGGAGACGGACTTCGACCGGATCAGCAGGATCGCCTACGCCGAGGAGAAGGCGTTCCTGCGCACCATCGCCTCCGGCACGGCCCGCCTCGAGGACGCCGTCAAGGAATCCCAGGCCGCCGGCCGGCCGCTCTCCGGCCCCGATGCCTTCGCCCTGCATGACACCTACGGCTTCCCGATCGACCTCACCCTCGAAATGGCGGAAGAGGCCGGACTGAAGGTCGACGAGCCCGAGTTCCGCAAGCTCATGCTCGAACAGCGCCAGCGCGCCCAGGCCGACGCCAAGGGCAAGAAGGGTTCCCACGCGGATCTCAGCGCCTTCCAGGAGCTGCTGTCCGCCGGCGAGACCGTCTTCACGGGCTACACCGAGCTCACGGGCGAATCCAAGGTCCGCGGCATCCTTGCCGGCGGGCGCAAGGTCCCCCAGGCCTCCACGGGCGAGGAAATCGAGCTCGTCCTGGCTGAGACCCCGTTCTACGCCGAGGCCGGCGGCCAGGCCGCGGACACCGGACTGATCACCGGCGACGGCTTCGTCGTTGAGGTCCTGGACGTCCAGCGCCCCATCAAAGGCTTGAGCGTACACAAAGCCATCGTCCGGGAAGGCGAAATCGGCGCCGACTCCCTGGTGCAGGCAGCCGTGGACCGGGAACGCCGGCACGCCGCCGAGCAGGCCCACACCGGCACCCACATCGTGCACGCGGCCCTGCACCAGATCCTCGGCCCGGAAGCGCTGCAGCGCGGCTCCTTCAACAAGGCCGGCTACCTGCGCTTCGACTTCGCCTGGGGTGAAGGCCTGAGCCCGGCCACCCGCTCCGAAATCGAGGAAGTCTCCAACATCGCCATCCGCAACAACTACCGGGTGGAGACCAGGATCATGGGCCTCGCCGAGGCCAAGGAACTCGGCGCCATGGCACTCTTCGGCGAGAACTACGG
>DATITT010000330.1:0-1783 GCA_035467435.1 Arthrobacter sp.
TAGAGCCGCGGCATGATCGGGAAGTGGAACGCCATGTGGCATTCCGGTTCCGCTTCGGTACCGAAGTACTCCACCACTTCAGCCGGCGGCTGGTTGGCCTCGGCGATGATCACGCGGCCCGGGTAGCTTTCGTCGACCATCTTGCGCAGCTTGCGCAGGAACTCGTGGGTCTGCGGCAGGTTCTCGCAGTTGGTGCCCTCTTCCTCGAAGAGGTACGGGATGGCGTCCGCGCGGAAGCCGTCAATGCCCTGGTCCAGCCAGAACCGCACGACGTCGAAGAGCGCATCGATAACCTTGGGGTTCTCAAAGTTGAGGTCCGGCTGGTGGCTGAAGAAGCGGTGCCAGAAGAACTGGCGCCGGATCGGGTCGAAGGTCCAGTTGGATTCCTCGGTGTCCACGAAGATGATGCGGGCGTCTTCGTACTTCTCGTCCGTGTCGCTCCAGACGTAGAAGTCCCCGAACGGTCCGTCCGGATCCTTGCGCGATTCCTGGAACCAGGGGTGCTGGTCTGAGGTGTGGTTCAGCGGGAGGTCAATGATCACGCGGACGCCGCGGGCGTGGGCTTCCGCGACGAGGCGCTTGAAATCGCTGATGGTGCCGAATTCGTCCAGCACGGAGTTGTAGTCCGAGATGTCGTAGCCGCCGTCACGGAGCGGGGACTGGAAGAAGGGCGGGAGCCACAGGCAGTCGATGCCGAGCCACTGGAGGTAGTCCAGCTTCTCGATCAGCCCGTGGAAGTCGCCGGAGCCGTCACCGTTTCCATCGGCAAAGCCCCGGACCAGGACCTCGTAGAACACCGCTTTGCGGTACCAGTGCGGATCATGCTGGAGGCCCGGCGCGTTCAGCTCGTAGGATCCCTTCGAGCTGTAGTGCTGGTTGGGGTTTGAGGTGCTGAAACTCACTGGTGGTGCCTCCGGATGCTAAGAATGTGCGCTGGCTCGACATGGGCGTCGAGCCGAACGTAGTTGTACTCCCCCCATTCCCAGCTCTCGCCGGTCACCAGATCATCCACCATGAACCGGCCATTGTGCGTGAGGTCGTCCGCGTCCAGCTCCAGCGCCGCCAGATCCAGGGTCACCGTGCTCTCCCGGATGCCGTGCGGATCCACGTTGACGACGACGATCAGGGTGTCCTTCGAGCCGTCGGGGAGGGTCTTGTGCTTCGAATAGACGACAGTCGCGTCGTCCGTGCTCTCGTGCACCGTCAGGTTCTGCAGGTCCCCCAGGGCGGGGTGGGCCCGCCGGATGGCGTTGAGCCGGCTCAGGTACGGGGCGAGCGTCCGGCCGGATGCGGCCGCCGCGTCCCAGTCGCGGGCCTTGTACTCGAACTTCTCGTTGTCGATGTACTCCTCGGCGCCGGGCCGGGCCACGTGCTCGTAGAGTTCGAAGCCGGCGTAGACGCCCCAGATGGGACTGGCGGTGGCAGCCAGCGCCGCCCGGATCTTGAACGCGGCCGGCCCGCCGTACTGCAGGAATTCGGTCAGGATGTCCGGGGTGTTGACGAAGAAGTTCGGCCGGAAGTAGGCCGGGGACTTGTGGCTGACTTCCTGGAAGTATTCCTCCAGCTCCTCCTTGGTGTTCCGCCAGGTGAAGTAGGTGTAGGACTGCTGGAAGCCGGCACGGCCCAGTGCGTGCATCATGGCCGGGCGGGTGAAGGCCTCGGCGAGGAAGACGACGTCGGGGTGCTTCTTGTTGACCTTGGCGATCAGCCATTCCCAGAACCACACCGGCTTGGTGTGCGGGTTGTCGACGCGGAAGATCTTGACGCCGTGGCTGACCCAGAG
>DATITT010000331.1:0-1791 GCA_035467435.1 Arthrobacter sp.
CGTCGTCGAACAACTGGACGTTCCGGAGAATGCCCAGGTCCGCGACTGTGAGGACGGGGATTTCCGGGTCGCAGACCGTGGCCGCGATGTCCCAGGCCTTCTGCTCGGCCGTCTTGGTGTCCATCTCGGCCATGACTACCAGCTTGCTCCGGGGTACTCGCGGGCGAGCACCTGCATTTCGGCGAGGATGTAGCCGAGGTGTTCGGAGTGCAGGCCCTGGCGTCCGCCGCCGGGGGCGGGCTGGACCTTGGGAACATCGAGTTCGGCTGCGGCGAGGACCTCGCCGGTGAGGCGGTCGAAGTCCGCGCGCAGGCTGGATGGCTCGACGGCGGCGCCGCTCGCGCTGAGGCGGGCGGTGAGTTCGTCGTCGCGGAACAGCTCGTCGACGTAGGGCCAGACGACCTTGAAGGCGTGGATCATCTTCTCGCGGGACTCGTCCGTGCCCTGGGCGAGGCGCAGCACCCACTGGGCGCTGTGGTCGCGGTGGTAGTCCACTTCCTTGACGGCCTTGGCGGCGATGCCGGCCAGGGTGGCGTCGGTGGATTCCGTCAGCCGGCGGTAGAGCTCGAACTGGTAGTAGCTGACCACGAACTGCCGGGCGATGGTGACGGCAAAGTCGCCGTTCGGGATTTCGAAGATCTCCACGGAACGGAACTCGGGCTCGCGGCGGAAGTACGCGAGGTCATCCTCGCTCCGGCCGTCGAGTCCGCCGGCGTAGCTGAGGAAGGACCGGGCGTGGCCCAGCTGGTCCAGGGCGATGTTGCCGAGGGCAATGTCCTCCTCGAGCTCCGGGGCGCGGGAGATCCAGTGGCCCAGGCGCTGCGCCAGGATCAGGGCGTCATCGCCCAGGCGCAGGGCCAACTCAGCGACGTCCTCGTCCGGCTTGGCGGTGCCGCGGCTCACGGCCAGGGCGATGTCCTCGGGGCGGAGGGCGTTGCCCGGGGTGATGCGGGTGGCGCTGGCCGTGGCCTCGCCGCTGTTGCTGGATCCCTTGACGCCGACGGAGATGTCCCCGTGGCCGCCGGTTTCTTCTGTTTTTGCGGGGGCCGCAGCTGCCGCAGTTTCGGGTGAGGTACTCACAGGTGCTTCACGCCCTCGCTCTTGGTGTAATACGTTGCGTGCCGGTAGTCCTTGCCCTGGGGCGACTCGAAGAACGAGCCCTTGGAGTCCGGATCGCTCGAGGCGATGGCGTCCGCCGGGACAACCCAGATGGACACGCCCTCGTTGCGGCGGGTGTAGAGGTCACGGGCGTTGCGCAGCGCCATGGCGGCGTCCGGCGCGTGCAGGGAGCCGGCGTGGACGTGGGAAAGGCCTCGGCTGGAGCGGACGAAGACTTCCCAGATGGGCCAGACGTTACCTGCGTGCGGTTCGGGGGTGGTCATGCTGCGGATTCCTTCTCTGCTTGCTTGCGGCTCTGCTTTTCCGCATACGCGGCGGCGGCTTCGCGGACCCAGGTGCCGTTGTCATGTGCTTCGCGGCGCCGTTCCAGGCGCTGGGCGTTGCAGGGGCCGCGGCCGGCGAGGACTTCGTGGAATTCGTCCCAGTCCAGCGGACCGTGCTCCCATTTCTTGGTGTCCTCGTTGAAGCGGATGTCCTTGTCCGGGAGGGTGAGCTCCAGGACCTTGACCTGCTCCATCATCATGCCGACGAAGCGGTTGCGCAGTTCGTCGTTGCTGAAGCGCTTGATGTTCCAGGCCATGGACTGCTTGGAGTTGGGCGAATCGTCATCCGGCGGGCCGAACATCATCAGGGCCGGGGCGTACCAGCGGTTCACCGCGTCCTGGGCCATCT
>DATITT010000332.1:0-8728 GCA_035467435.1 Arthrobacter sp.
TTCGACGCCGAAACGCCGCTGTTCATCATGTACACCTCCGGCACCACCGGCAAGCCCAAGGGCCTGGTCCACACCTCCGGCGGCTACCTCACGCAGGCGTCCTGGAGCTTCGAGCACCTCTTCAGCAACCCGGACCCGGCCCTCCGCGACGGCGATGTCCACTGGTGCACGGCCGACCTCGCCTGGGTTACGGCCCACACCTACGAGCTGTACGGCCCGCTCTCCAACGGCGCCACGCAGGTGATCTTTGAGGGCACCCCCAACACCCCGCACCCGGGCCGGCACTTCGAAATCATCGAACGCTACGGCGTCACGCAGTACTACACCGCGCCCACCCTGGTCCGCTCGCTGATGGGGTGGTTCCCGGACGGTGTGCCGGCCAGCTACGATCTCTCCTCCATCCGCCTGCTCGGCACGGTCGGCGAAGCCGTCAACCCCGAGGCGTGGCGCTGGTTCCGGAAGAACGTCGGGTCCGGCACGGCTCCCGTGGTGGACACCTGGTGGCAGTCAGAAACCGGCGCCACCATCCTCTCCCCCGCCCCCACCGACACGGAGTTCAAGCCCGGCTGCGCCGCCCGGCCGCTGCCCGGCGTCAGCACCCGGATCGTGGACGAGGCCGGCAACACGGTCCCGCCGGGCGTCCAGGGCTTTATTGTGGTCGACGCCCCCGGGCCCGCCATCGCCCGGACCGTGTGGGGCAATCCTCAGCGCTACTTCGACTCGTACTGGCGCCAGTACGCCGGGCAGGGCTGGTTCCTCGCCGGTGACGGCGCCAAGTACGACGACGACGGCGACATCTGGATCCTCGGGCGGGTGGATGACACCCTCAACGTCTCCGGACACCTGCTCTCCACGATCGAGATCGAATCGGCCCTCGTCTCGCACCCGGACGTCGTGGAGGCCGGCGTCTGCCCGGTTACGGACCCAAAGACCGGCCACGCCATCGTCGCGTTCGTGGTCCTGAAGGCTGCGGACGCTACCGGGGACATCGCGTCCGAACTCCGCAGCCACGTCGCGAAGGAGATCGGGCCGATCGCCAAGCCGCGCGACGTCGTCGTCGTTGCTGATGTTCCAAAGACCCGCAGCGGCAAGATCATGCGCCGGCTGCTGACCCAGCTGTTCGAGGGAACCACGCTCGGCGACACGACCTCGCTGCAGAACGAACCGTCGATTGCCGGCATCCAGACCGTCCTGCGTGAACGCAAGGACAACCCCGAAATACCCCAGAAGTAAGGAACTCCCATGACTGACATCAGCAACGTCGCCCGTCTTTCCGATCCGCTCAAGTTCGCCTACTGGGTTCCGAATGTCTCCGGCGGCCTGGTGGTCTCCACCATCGAGCAGCGCACCGGCTGGGACTTCGAGTACAACAAGAAGCTGGCCCGGATCGCGGAGAACTCCGGCTTCGAATACGCCCTGACCCAGACCCGCTACGCCGCCTCCTACGGCGCGGACAGGCAGCACGAGGCCACCTCGTTCAGCCTCGCGCTGCTGGCCGCCACCGAGCGGCTCAAGGTGATCTCCGCCGTCCATCCGGGCATGTGGCACCCCGGCGTGCTGGCAAAATTCATCATCACCGCGGACCACATCTCCAACGGCCGCGCCGCCGTGAACATCGTCTCGGGCTGGCTCAAGGCGGAGTTCGAGAACTTCGGCCTCGAATGGCTCGAGCACGACGAACGCTACGTCCGCACCGAGGAGTTCATCCGGGTGCTCCGCGGCCTCTGGACCGAGCAGGAGTACAGCCAGTCCGGCAAGTACTACAACATCACCGATTTCACCCTGCAGCCGGCCCCCGTGGACGTGCCGGGACGCGCGCACCCGGAGATCTTCTTCGGCGGCAACTCCACCGCGGCGCAGGCCACGGCCGGCCGGGTGGCGGACTGGTACTTCTCCAACGGCAAGGACCTCGAAGGCTTCAGGGAGAACATCGCCGGCGTCGTCGCCGCTGCCCGTGAGACCCGCCGCGGGACCGAGGGGGCCCTCCCCTCTCCCAGGTTCGGCCTCAACGGCTTCGTCATCGCGCGCGATTCCGAAAAGGAAGCCCGGGACACCCTCCGCGAGATTGTCGAGAAGGCGCACAAGCCCGCCGTCGAGGGCTTCCGCGCCGCGGTCCAGGAAGCCGGGGCGTCCACCAAGGACGGCAAGGGCATGTGGGCCGACTCAAACTTCGAGGACCTGGTCCAGTACAACGACGGGTTCAAGACCCAGCTGATCGGCACACCGGAGCAGATTGCCGAACGGATCGTAGAGTATAAGAAAATCGGCGTGAACCTGTTCCTCACCGGCTACCTGCATTTCCAGGAGGAGGTCGCGGCTTTCGGTGCGGACATCCTGCCGATCGTCCGCGAACTCGAAGCCGACCTCGCCCGCAAGCACGGCACGGAACTGGACCTGTCCGGGATTCCGGCCACGAAGATTAAGGTGAACGCCTAATGACTGACCGCAAGTTTGGTTTCCGCACCCGTGCCCTGCACGCCGGCGGAACGCCCGACGCCGAGCACGGCGCCCGGGCCGTGCCGATCTACCAGACCACGTCCTTCGTGTTCAAGGACACCCAGGACGCCGCCAACCTCTTCGCACTGCAGAAGTACGGCAACATCTACTCCCGGATCGGCAACCCCACGGTCGCCGCGTTCGAGGAACGCATCGCGTCCCTGGAGGGCGGCATCGGGGCGGTCGCCACGTCCTCGGGCATGGCCGCGGAGTTCATCACCTTCGCCGCACTGACCCAGTCCGGCGACCACATCGTCGCGGCCTCCCAGCTCTACGGCGGCACCGTGACCCAGCTGGACGTCACGCTGCGCCGCTTCGGGGTGGACACCACGTTCGTCCCCGGCACCGACCCGGCGGACTACGCCGCCGCGGTCCGCGAGAACACCAAGGCGATTTTCGTCGAGGCGGTGGCCAACCCGTCGTCGGAAGTCCAGGACCTTGAAGGGCTGGCGAAAGTCGCGCGCGACGCCGGCATCCCGCTCGTCGTCGACGCGACCTTGAGCACGCCGTACCTGGTGCGGCCGATCGAACACGGAGCGGACATCGTGATCCACTCCGCCACCAAGTTCCTCGGCGGACACGGCACCACCCTCGGCGGCGTGATTGTCGAGAGCGGCCGCTTCGACTGGGGCAACGGGAAGTTCCCCACCATGACCGAGCCGGTCGCGGCCTACGGCAACGTCTCCTGGTGGGGGAACTTCGGCGAGTACGGCTTCCTGACGAAACTCCGTTGCGAGCAGCTGCGCGACATCGGACCCGCACTGTCCCCGATGTCCGCATTCCAGCTCCTGCAGGGCGTGGAGACCCTCCCGCAGCGCCTGGACGAACACCTTAAGAACGCCCAGGCCGTGGCGGAATGGCTCGAAGCGGACGAACGCGTGGCCTACGTGAACTTCTCCGGCCTGCCCTCGCACCCGCACTTCGAGCGGGCCAAAAAGTACCTGCCGCTGGGACCGGGCTCGGTGTTCTCCTTCGGTGTGAAGGGGGGCCGGGCCGCCGGCCAGAAGTTCATCGAGTCCCTGCAACTGGCCTCGCACCTGGCCAATGTCGGCGACTCACGGACCCTCGTGATCCACCCGGGCTCCACCACGCACCAGCAGCTCAGCCCCGAGCAGCTCGAATCCGCCGGGGTCCCCGAGGACCTGGTCCGGATTTCCATCGGGCTGGAAGACATCGAGGACATCCTCTGGGACCTGGACCAGGCCCTGGATGCCGCAACCGTGGCAGCCTCCGATGCTTCAGAGGCCGAAACCTGCACGATTGGAGCACTCTCATGAGCAGCGAAGAAAGCCGGACCTGGGCCGGGCCGTCCGCACCGGAGCGGCTGAACCTGCTGCGGCAGGCGACATCGATCGCGATCGTGGGCGCCTCGGACAAGCCGTCCCGGGCGAGCTACTTTGTCGCGACCTACCTGCAGTCCTCCACGCGCTACAAGGTGTACTTCGTGAACCCAGTGGTCAAGCAGATCCTGGGCGAGCCGACGTACGCTTCGCTCGCGGACCTGCCGGAAAGCCCGGACATCGTGGACGTGTTCCGCAAGCACGATGACCTGCCGGGTGTCCTGGACGAGGCCATTGCCGCCGGCGCCAAGACGCTCTGGCTGCAGCTCGGCTCGTGGCACGAGGACGTGGCGAAGGAAGCGGAAGCTGCCGGGCTCGACGTCGTGATGGACCGCTGCGTGAAGATTGAGCATGCCCGGTTCCATGGCGGCCTGCATCTGGCCGGCTTCGACACCGGCGTCATTTCCTCCAAGCGGCAGGTCCTGGCCTAACCGCCGGCACGTTTCCGCGGCGCTTTCGGACGGGCGCACCCCGGGTCGCAGCCGCGCCCGTCCGAAAGTGCCGCGCCCGTCTGAAAGTGCCGCGGTAATCGGCACGCGGCGGCTCAGCCCGGGACCCGGCGGCGCATCGATGGACCGTTGAGGGATCAGGACCAAGGGCATAACTCCGCCGGCGGCGGGCCACCTTCCGGGGTGGACCGCCGCCGTCGTGCGTTCGGGGAGTCTTGGAACGCGGCGGGCAACAGGGTGCAGCCGGCGCAGGACCCGGTCCAGGTCTCGTGCGATTCCGCGGCGCTTTCGGACGAGCGCACCCCGGGTCCCATACGCGCCCGTCCGAAAGCGTCGCGGTAAACGGCACGCCCGCAGATCAGCCCGGGACCCGGCTGGGGCCTGGAGGGACCGCCGAGGGACAGCGAGCGGGAACAGGGGCATAGCAACGACGGCGGCGGGCCACCTTTTCAGGTGACCCGCCGCCGTCGTGCATCAGCTTCTGAAGCGTCAGTCAGTGTCAGTCAAGGATCAAATCGTTGATCACGATGGTCTGGTCGCGGTCCGGGCCGACGCCGATCGCCGAGAAGCGCGTGCCGGAGAGCTTTTCGAGGGCCAGCACGTAGTTCTTGGCGTTCTCCGGGAGGTCCTCCAGGGTCCGGGCGCCGGTGATGTCCTGGGTCCAGCCTTCGAAGTACTCGAAGATCGGCTTGGCGTGGTGGAACTCGGTCTGCGTCATCGGCATTTCATCGTGCCGGACGCCGTCGACGTCGTAGGCGACGCAGACCGGGATCTGCTCGATGCCCGTGAGTACGTCCAGCTTGGTGACGAAGTAGTCCGTGAAACCGTTGACGCGCGAGGCGTGGCGCGCCAGCACGGCGTCGTACCAGCCGCAGCGGCGCGGCCGGCCGGTGTTGACGCCGAACTCGCCGCCCGTCTTCTGCAGGTACATGCCCATGTCGTCGAACAGCTCCGTGGGGAACGGACCTGCGCCCACCCGGGTGGTGTACGCCTTGATGATGCCGATGGAGCGCGAGATGCGGGTCGGGCCGATGCCCGAGCCCACGGAGGCGCCGCCGGCCGTCGGGTTCGAGGAGGTCACGAATGGGTACGTGCCGTGGTCGACGTCCAGGAAGGTGGCCTGGCCACCCTCCATGAGGACCACCTTGCCCTCGTCCAGGGCGGTGTTCAGGACGTAGGTGCTGTCGATGACCAGCGGGCGGAGGCGCTCGGCGAAGGACAGGAAGTACTCCACGATCTCGTCCACCTCGATGTCGCGGCGGTTGTAGACCTTGACCAGGAGTTCGTTCTTCTGGCGCAGCGACCCCTCGACCTTCTGGCGCAGGATCGAGGCGTCGAAGACGTCCTGGACGCGGATGCCGAGGCGGGCCACCTTGTCCATGTAGGCCGGCCCGATGCCGCGGCCGGTGGTGCCGATGGCGCGGGAGCCGAGGAACCGCTCGGTGACCTTGTCCAGGACCTGGTGGTAGGGCGCCACGAGGTGGGCGTTGGCGGAGACGCGCAGCTTGGAGGTGTCCGCGCCGCGGGCTTCGAGGCCGTCGATTTCCTGGAACAGCGCCTCGAGGTTCACCACGCAGCCGTTGCCGATGATCGGAACCGCGTTGGGGCTCAGGATGCCGGCCGGAAGGAGCTTGAGCTCATACTTCTCACCGCCTACGACGACGGTGTGCCCGGCATTGTTGCCGCCGTTGGGCTTGACGACGTAGTCGACTCGGCCACCAAGCAGGTCAGTGGCCTTACCTTTGCCTTCGTCGCCCCATTGGGCTCCGACGATCACGATTGCTGGCATGGGATCCTCCCCCATTCGTTCGGGCCGAAGTCCGTGTGACTCACCAGGGTGGTCACCGGAGCTCAGCGCCGTTCATGAGAATGCCCCGAATCTACCGCTGTGCTCTTGCCATCAACGTCAGAGTCCGGGGCTCTTACCACCCAAGTTTAGCCGATGGCGGTCGCGGCAGCCCATTTGACCATCCAATGGACGTCCCGCCGGCTGCGCCCAGCGTCCAGCCAACGGAACTTCGGCGGACGGACTTGCGCAGACCCGCCCGGTGGAATTTAGTGAGAGTTGACCATCCCGAGCGGCAGAGGGACCTGGACCGTTGATGCCGCAGCAACCCTGTCCGGGCACAACCGTGTGACGGCAACGGTGCTACCGCCAGGACCGATGGAAAGGAAGCACCCCATGCGCCAGAACACCGACCATATCCGCGCCACCCACGCAGGCTCCTTGCCCCGCACCGCCGAGCTCATCGCCGCGAACGAGGCCAAGGAGACAGACGGCATCACCCCCGAGTTCCTGGATCTGCTGGAAACCTCCGTGGTGGACATCGTCCAGCGCCAGAAGGACCTCGGCATCGATATCCCCAACGACGGCGAATACGGGCACACGATGTCCAGCTCGGTGGACTACGGCGCGTGGTGGAACTATTCCTTCAGCCGGCTCGGCGGTCTCGAGCCGACGGAGGTGGACCGCTGGGCTGACGCCGCGGTGCACCGCTCCACACCGGGCAACATCGTGCTGACCTCCTTTCCGGACCGGCGCGACCGGCAGAAGTTCGACGAGGCCTACAACGATCCGTCCTCCGGGATCCTGGCGCACCGCAAGAGTGTCACTCAGCCGAAGATTGCCGGCCCGCTGCACTACACCGGGCAGGCCCTCGTGGGATCGGATATCGCCAACCTCAAGACCGGGCTGGCCGCCGCCGGGCTGGCCGAAGGCTTCGTCGCTTCCCTCTCCCCCGGCTCCTGCGCCCGCGTCGCCAACGAGTACTACAAGACCGATGAGGAACTCCTCTACGCCTGCGCGGACGCCATGCGGGAGGAGTACAAGGCCATCATCGACGCCGGGCTCACGGTCCAGCTCGACGATCCGTCGCTGGCCGAAAGCTGGGACCAGATCAACCCGGAACCGAGCCTGGCGGACTATCTCAAGTTCATCCAGCTCAGGGTTGAAGCCACAAACTGGGCCCTGCGCGGCCTTCCCCAGGAGCAGATCCGGCTGCACGTCTGCTGGGGTTCCTGGCACGGCCCGCACACCACGGACATCCCTTTCGCGGATATCATCGGCTCCGTGCTGCAGATCGATGCGGGCGGCTACTCCTTCGAGGCCGCCAACGTCCGCCACGAGCACGAATGGCGCGTCTGGGAGGACACCAAGCTCCCCGACGGAAAAGTCATCATCCCCGGCGTCGTCTCCCATGCCACCAACGTCGTCGAGCACCCTGATCTGGTGGCGGACCGGATCGTACGCTTCGCCAATTTGGTGGGCCGGGAAAATGTGATTGCTTCCACAGACTGCGGCCTGGGCGGCCGCGTGCACCCGCAGATCGCCTTCGCCAAGCTGGAATCCCTGGGGGAAGGCGCCCGCCGCGCCACCACGCGGCTCTGGTGACCGGGCCCCGGGCGGAAACGCCATTTCGCAGGGCTTGATAGACTAATAAGGATCGACTAGGAATCGGTCAACACCACATTTTCAAACCACACCGTACTTTGCGTGCCCGGTTCTCGGCGTGCCCGTGTACGGTCTGGCAGCTTCACCAATCCCGCAGGAGACTCAGCAATATATGACAGCCTTGGCCACTGAAAATTCCCGCGAACAGCTTCTGAGCCGCCGCTACGAACCTAGCGTCGCGGCTGTCAACGAGCTGTGCGACACGCTGCAGGCAACCAAAGCTGGCATGAATGTCCCCTATGTGGACCCGCTGCACGACGTCGACGAGTGCCGGATCATCAGCCTCTTCTCCAACATCGGCTCCGAGGACGAGTCGGGTTTCATCACCGCCGGTGACGAGGAAGCGGCCACCCGCCTGCTCGGCGTCCAGTGGAAGCTCGGCCTGCGGCCCGAGTACGTGATGCCCTGGAACGTCCACCCCTGGTACGTGCCGGGCGAGCCCAACGGCAAGTTCACACCGGACCAGATCTCCGCAGGCCTGAAGCCGCTGCTGAAGTTCCTCGCCGTCGTGCCCCGCGCCTCAGTGATTGTCGCTCACGGCACCGAGGCCAACCGCCTCGCGAACCTGCTCCTCAAGACCGAGGTGCCCATGATCTGGCGCCGCGGCCTCAAGACCTACAAGGTCCGCTCCCTCAGCGGCCGCGCCTTTGCCGGCACGCCGGCCCGCCAGGAGCAGTACCTCGAAGAGATGGGCACCGTCTACGCGGATGCCATGGCCCGTACCGGCCTGGCCAAGACCAGCTAGTCCCCACCCGCATAGACGACGGCGGGCGCCCACCTACTGGTGGACGCCCGCCGTCGCACTTTAACTAACAACGCGGGGTCACTCGGCGCCCATTCCAGAGGGTGGAATGGGCCGTAGGTGACCCCGCGTTGCGGTTAGCGCTTTTCGGCTTCGATGGGTGCCTTGGCGGTGGGGTCCGAGTCGTTGAGGAACTTCTCGATCCGTTCCGGCTCCTCGGCCTCGCCCCTGGCCGCGGAAGCCCGGCCCA
>DATITT010000333.1:0-1625 GCA_035467435.1 Arthrobacter sp.
GCCGACCTCCACAAGATCAGCCTGCACCAGTCGGGAGACTTCAGGTACCAACTCATCGGGATTACGCAGGACACCCTAATGGGGGTGTACCCGTAGGTCCTTTCGGGGGGCATGCTGGGTATCCGAGCCGCTGGTGGGTGAGCACTTGACGCCCCAGGCCCCCCGTGTCGAGGCCTAGGTCTAGATCGTGCCCCTGCCGGTTGGTGAGGTGGGCCTGTAGCGCTGGTGGGGTGTCGTGCCGTGGAGCACTGATCCATTGGACCGCAGCCAGTTCCTTCCTCCCCGTCGTGCCCGGAAAAAGTCGACAACGGAAGGATCGGGACAATGCTGTTCATCGGCGACGACTGGGCGGAGGACCATCACGACATCGCGGTCCTGGATGAGGCGGGCCGGTTACTGGCGCGCCGCAGGCTCAATGAGGGCGTAGCCGGGCTCGAGGCCCTCCATGCCCTGCTGGGAGGGTACCTGCCCGAGAGCGCGGCACCGGCCGAGGTGCTGGTCGGGATTGAGACCGACCGCGGGCCCTGGGTCCAGGGACTGCTGGCGTCCGGCTACACGGTTTACGCGATCAACCCGGCACAGTCGGCCCGCTACCGGCAGCGCACCGGGGCGGCCGGGGCGAAATCGGACAAGGGTGATGCGCTGGTACTGGCCCGGATCGTGGCCGTCGACCGTGCGTTGCACCGGGCGATCACCGCCGACAGCGCCGTCGCGGAGGAGGTCAAGGTCCTGGCCAGGGCTCACCAGTCGCTGATCTGGGCCAGGCAGCGGCAGGCGAACGTGCTCCGTTCGAACCTGCGCGAGTACTACCCGGCCGCGCTGGCCGCGTTCGGGCATGACCTGCACGGACGGGACGCGATGGCCGTGCTTGGCGCCGCGCCCGGCCCCAATGCCGGGGCCCGCCTCACCCAGGCCAGGGTCCAGGCGCTGCTGCGGCACGCCGGACGGCAACGGTACCTGGCCGCCCGAGCCGGCGAGATCGTCGAGGCGCTGCACTCGCCGCAGTTGCCCGCCCGCCCGGGGATCGAGGCCGCCTACACGGCCACCACAGCGGCCCTGGTTGCCGTCATCCGCGAACTGAACACCCAAATCGGGGTCCTGCAGGGGCAGGTGGAGGAATCTTTTGGCCGGCACCCGGACGCTGAGGTCTACCTCAGCCAGCCGGGTATGGGGCCGGTGCTCGGCGCCCGGGTGCTGGGCGAATTCGGGGACGCGGAGGACCGCTACGCCGATGCCAGATCGCGCAGGAACTACGCCGGGACCAGCCCGGTCACCCGGGCATCCGGCACCAAGCGCAGTGTGCTGGCCCGGCATGCCCGAAACCGGCGGCTGGCCGATGCCCTGGACCTGCAGGCCTTCGCCGCGCTCAGCGTCTCAGCCGGCGCACGCGCCTACTACGACGCCCGCCGCTCTCGCGGCGCCACCCACCACCAGGCCCTCCGGGCCCTGGCAAACCGGCTTGTCGGGATCCTCCACGGCTGCCTCCGCCACCACACCACCTACAACGAGGACACGGCGTGGCACACCACTACCCAAAACGTTGAACTCCGCGCCGCTTGACGGGTTAGAACCGTGGGGTATCTAGACTGGGTCAATGACCGAGCAGAACCAGACTCATCCCGACG
>DATITT010000334.1:0-3608 GCA_035467435.1 Arthrobacter sp.
GGCATTCAGGATTTCGCGCAGGCCCAGGCCCACTGCGGTGGAGCCGGTGAAGGACAGCCCGGCGATGCGCGGGTCGCGGGCCAGGGCGTCACCCACCACGCGGCCCTTGCCGTGCACCACGTTGAACACGCCGGCCGGCAGTCCGGCGTCCTGCAGGGCGCGGGCGAGGTGGGTGGCGGAGAGCGGGGTGAGCTCTGCCGGTTTGATCACGACGGCGTTGCCGCTGATCAGCGCGGGGGCGGACTTCCACGCCGGGATGGCGATGGGGAAGTTCCAGGGGGTGATGAGCCCGACGACACCGAGCGCCTCGCGGCGGGTGGTGATGGTGGTGTCCGGCAGGCCGCTGGGCAGGACTTCACCGGTGGCAGCCCAGCCGAGGGAGCCGAAGAAGCGCAGCACGTCGGAGGCGCGCTTGACCTCGCCCTTGGCTTCGGCGAGGGTCTTGCCTTCCTCGCGGACGAGGTCCTCGGCGATGGCGGTCTGGCGGTCCAGGAGCAGGTTGCCGGCGGCCATCAGGATGGCGCCGCGTGAGGGGGCGGGCAGTGCGGCCCAGGCCGGCTGCGCGGCGGCAGCGGCGGTGATCGCGGCGTCGACGTGGTCGGCGGTTCCGCTGGGGGAGAGGGCTGCCAGCTCGCCCGGGCGGGCGGGGTTCATCCTCTCGGTGTCCGCCCCGCCAAGCCATTCGCCATTGATGAGGTGGCGGGCGGTGATGAGCTCGCGGTCGGTGGACGAGGAGAGGTCTGTTGCCGTGGAAGTCATGGTGTTCCTTCGGGTGATCGGGAGAAGTGCGGGAAGGGTCAGGGGCGGGCGGCTAGAGGCTGCGGATCAGGCCGCCGTCGCACCGCAGGGCGACACCGGTGATGTACGACGCGGGGGCGCTGCAGAGGAACGCGGCGGTGGCGCCGAACTCCTCCGGGTCGCCGTAGCGGCGGGCGGGGATGGTCTTGCGGGACTCGAGCTGGATTTCCTCGGCCGTGGTGCCGCGACGCTTGGCGGCGGCCTGGTCCAGTTCGGCCACGCGGTCGGTGGCGATCCGGCCGGGAAGGAGCATGTTCACGGTGACGGCGTCGAGTGCGACCTCGGCGGCGAGGGTCTTGAGGTAGCCGGCGAGGGCGGCGCGCCCGGTGTTGGACACCGCCAGGTTGGGCAGGGGCGCAACGACGCCGCTGGAGCCGACGGCGAGGATCCGGCCCCAGCGCCGTTCGCGCATGCCGGGCAGCACCTGCGAGACGAGCGCGTGGTGCGGCCTGACCAGGAGGTCGAAGGCGGCGGCGATGTCGTCGGCGCTGAGGGTGGCCGCGGCTCCGGGTTTGGGGCCGGGGCCGTTGAGCACCAGGATGTCGATTGGTCCGAGTTCCGCCACGGTCTGGTCGACGGCGGCTGCCACGCCTTCCGGGGTGCTGAGGTCTGCCTCGATGGCGACGGCGCCCGGCCCGTAGGCGTCTGTGAGTTCGGCGACGATCTCCTTGGCGCGGACCTGCCGCCGGCCGGTGACGGCCACCCGCACGCCTTCCGCGGCGAGGGAGCGGGCGACGGCGAGCCCCAGGCCACCGGTGGACGCGGCCACGAGGGCGGTCTTCCCGCTGATTCCGAGATCCATCAGAAGGCCCCCGCCGTGGTGAGGGCCGACGCCGGCCCGGTCGTCGTTTGCGCGGGAGGGCGCGCTTCCAGGGCCGCTGCCGCCTCTGCCAGATGATTGAGCATGCTCAGCCGGAGGACCTCCGGGAACGGCGCGCCGGGGGCGCGGACGCCGGCGTCGGAGATGAGCCCTCGCTGGCGCAGGCATTCCTTGCGGACGGGCAGCGCGATCCGGGCCTGCTGCTCGAAGTTGACCAGCGGCAGGTAGGGGAGCAGCGCATCCCGGGCCGCCTCGTAGCCGTCCTGTTGCCAGGCCCGGACGCAGGCGATGAGTGCTTCCGGGTAGGAGAAGCCGGTCATGGCTCCGGCCGCCCCGGCCTGGAGCTCGTCCAGCAGCCCCTGGCCGCCGAGGCCGCCGAACACGGACACCTCCAGCGCCCCGGTGAGCTGCGCGATGGCCACGGACGTGGGCGGTGCCTCCGCCTTGACCGCGACGACGAAGCGGCAGGCCTGCACCACGCTGATCAGGGCCTCGGTGCTGATGTTGATGCCGCTGGCCAGGGGATAGTCCTGCAGCACCACGTTGGCGCCGGTGGCCTGGTGGATAGCGTTCAGGTGGGCCACCACCACGGCGGGGTCCGCGGAGTTGGCCTGCACCATGACGGCTGCCAGGCGATGCCCGGCGGTGGCCTGTGCGGCCAGGATTTCCTCCACGGCGGTGTTGGTGGACAGCGAGGTCACGCCCACCACGAGGGGAAGTGCCGTTTCCTCGACTGCGACCTCCAGGACCATGCTGCGTTCGGCTGCCGTCAGCGCGGCTGCTTCGCCGAACACACCAAGGACCGTGAGGCCGGTGGCGCCGATGGATTCGTAGTACTCCACGAGTCCGGCCAGGCTGTCGGTGTCCACGTTCAGGGTGCTGCCCTGGAACGGGGTGGCGACGACGCCCCAGACGCCGGGTGCGAGTGATTCGCGCATCGGATTCTCCTTTACTGGTTGTTCTTCACGTGGCTGCATTGTCAGCGTCCCGGCCACACGGGCGGGCGCTTTTCCTGGAAGGCGCGGACGCCCTCGGCCGAGTCCTCGCTGTCCAGGGCCGCCATAAGGGCCGGGAGGCGGATTCCGCGGGCCTCGGCGGCGGTCAGGTGCCCGGTCCGGGTGACCATCTGCTTCACGGCCCGGACGGAGGTGGGCGCGCAGGCGAGGATCTGGTCGACCCATCGCTGCACCGCGGCGTCAAGCTCCTCCGCGGGGACCACCTCGTTGACCAGGCCCATGGACTGCATTTCCGCGGCCTCGGCCTTCCGCCCGGTGAGGAGCATGCCCATCGCCTGGGTGTAGGGGATGCGCCGCACCAGCTGGTGGATGCCGCCGTCGAGCGCCAAACGCCCGACGCGCGGTTCCGTCAGCCCGAACCGGGCGGTCTCTGCGGCGATCACGATGTCGGCGCCGAGCACGATCTCCATGCCGCCGCCGAGGGCGTAGCCGTTGACCCGGGCGATCACCGGGATGTCCAGGCTGGTGCGCAGGCTTAGGCCGCCGAATCCGTTGGGGTCCAGGCCCGCCCAGTATTCGAGCCCGGTCTTGTCCGCCGCGGAAGTGGACATGTCCGCCCCGACGCAAAACGCCTTGGTGCCGGCGCCGGTGATGACGACGGCGCGGACGTCGGGGTCGGCTTCGAGCTGATCCCAGATCCCGTTGAGCCGGGCCTGGGCGCGGCCGTCGACGGCGTTGAGCACGTGCTGGCGGTCGATGACCACCGTGGCGACGTGGTTCTCGATGCTCAGGGTGACCTCGTCCACGAGGGTCTCGGCGGCCCGGGATTCTGTCGTGGCGGTCACCGGAGCACCCCCAGCTGCTGCAGGCGTTCGATGGTTTCGGTATCGAAGCCGTTTTCCAGCAGGACCTCCACGTTGTGCTCGCCGAGCCGCGGCGCGGCGCGGCGGACGGTGGGCGGGGTGGCGGAAAGCCGGATCGGGGCGTTGAGCATGCGCACCGTTCCCACGCCGGGGTGCTCGGCCTCCACGATC
>DATITT010000335.1:0-4937 GCA_035467435.1 Arthrobacter sp.
ATGCGTAACGTGATGTCCGGCAAGGTCGTCGACAAGACCTTCAACGCCGGACTCAAGATCGAAACCGCCACGGTTGACCGCCGCGACTACCAGTACCTGTACCAGGACGGTGCGGACTTCGTGTTCATGGACACGTCCGACTTCGACCAGCTCACGGTTCCCGGCGCCACGGTCGGTGACGCCACCAACTTCATGCTGGAGAACCAGATGGTGAACATCGCCATCCACGAGGGCAACCCGCTCTACATCGAGCTGCCCCCGAGCGTTGTGCTCGAGATCACCTACACGGAGCCGGGCCTGCAGGGCGACCGCTCCTCGGCCGGCACCAAGCCCGCCACCCTCGAAACCGGCTACGAGATCCAGGTGCCGCTGTTCGTCGAGAACAACACCAAGGTCAAGGTCGATACCCGTGACGGCAGCTACCTCGGCCGGGTTAACGACTAGTGAGTGCACGCGGTAAAGCCCGTAACCGGGCCCTGGATGTTCTCTTCGAGGCGGAACAGCGTTCCGTTTCGGCGTTCGATGTACTGAAGTCCCGGCGGGAACAGACGGACCAGATCGTCAACCCGTACACCCTCGAAATCGTTGAGGGCGTTGTCTCCCACCAGGCGGCGATCGACGAATTCCTGGAAACCTATTCGCAGGGCTGGACCCTGGAGCGGATGCCTTCGGTGGACCGCATCATCCTGCGGATCGGCACCTGGGAGCTGCTCTACAACGACGACGTTCCCGACGGCGTTGCCGTCAGCGAGGCCGTGGCGCTGGCCAAAACCCTCTCCACGGACGAGTCGCCGTCGTTCATCAACGGCCTGCTGGGCCGGCTGCAGCAGCTGAAGCCCTCGCTGCTCGCCTGACCCGCCACGCTCCCCAAAGAACCCCGCCCAGGTCACCCTGGGCGGGGTTCTTGCTTTCCCCGTTCAGGTCTTTCACCGCGTGGAGGAGCCGGATATCGTGGCCGGGTGGACACCGAACCCGTACTCGAAGCAGCGCTCCTGACCCGGCTGGGATCCAGGCATCCGAGGTTTGCCGCGGCCGCGATCGCCGGCGGGAAGACAACCCTGGCGTTCAGCGGAGCCGGCCAGGACTCCGACTTCGAGATTGGCTCGATCTCGAAGGGGATCACCGGCCTGCTCTACGCAGACGCCTGCCGGCGGGGCGACATATCCCCGGCCACCCCGCTCGGGGAGCTTCTCCCGCTGGGAAACTGCGGGGCGGCCAGCGTCAGCCTCGGCTCCCTGAGCCGTCATGCCTCGGGGCTCCCGCGGCTTCCGCCGGGAATTCCCGGCTCCGCGTCCCCGCTGCGGCGAACGGTGTTCCTCTTCCTGCGCGGGCAGAACCCGTACGGAGAGACCCTGGCGGAACTGCTGGAACAGGCCCGCGCGGTCCGGCTGCAGGCGCCACGGCCGCGGTATTCCAACCTCGGCTTCGAACTCCTCGGCCACGCGATCGCGGCCGGTGCCGGGATGAGCTTCCGGGAACTTGTCACGGCCCGTCTCTGTGGTCCGCTGGCCCTCGGCTCGGTGTACATGCCTGCAACCCCGGGCGAACTGCGACCGGCTGCCCTGGCCGGCACCAGCCGCCGGGGCCGTCCCCGGGAACCCTGGACCGGCGAGGCCCTGGCCCCGGCCGGGGGCATCCGGGCGTCCATCCAGGACCTCGCCCGGCTGGCCCAGGCGCTGCTGGACGGCTCCGCCCCGGGACGGTCCGCCCTGGACCCGGTGGCCGACTTCGCCGGTCCGGCAGCGCGAATCGGCGCCGCCTGGCTCACCCTCGACACCAGGGGTCGCCGGATCACCTGGCACAGCGGCGGCACGGGAGGGTTCAGCAGCTGGATGGGACTGGACCGGGAGGCAAACGCTGCAGTTGTCCTGCTCTCCGCGACGGCAGCACCTGTTGACCGCCAGGGATTTGAACTGCTGCGGGAACTCGCAGCGCGCTGACACGCTCCTAACGAATGACGGCGGCCCGGAGGGCGGCGATCTCGGCGAGCTGGTCCCGCTCATCGAGCTGGTGCGCCGGCACGTCCCGGCCGCTGAGGATCCGCTGCCGGGTGAAGGCGAGCTGGGTGGCGGCATGCAGCAGCGCCCTCATCTGCGGGCCCCGGCCGATGGAATTGGCCCAGCGCAGGGCGGCACGCCGCCCGCCGGCGGTGGCCAGCATGTCCACCTCGGCCCCGGTGAACCAGCCCGCCGCCGCGTATTCCTTGAGCCGCTGGCGGGTGAGCCGGCGCTCCGCGACCCGCAGCAGCACGACGACCAGGACTCCCAGCAGGAAGATCGGCACCTGCACAAACACGTACTGGGCCAGGAAGTTCTGGCCCATGCTGTTCCAGCCGCTGTGCAGCAGCATCGCGGGGACGAGGCCGACGGCGAACGCCAGCACCGACAGCCCGTTGTGCCAGCGGCGTGCGGCGAAACCCATGATGAGCCCGGTGGTGCCCGTGAAAATGGCATGGGCGAACGGTGACATGACCCCGCGGAGGAAAAACACCACCGCGAGGTCCGTGCCGGGATCGCTGGATTCGGCGATCGCGCGGCCGAAGTAGAGGATGTTCTCGGTGAACGCGAAACCGGCCGCGATCGTGAACCCGAACACCACCCCGTCCACCGGGCCGTCGAAGTGTTTCCGGGCGAAGAGCAACAGCAACAGCAGCCCCAGGGACTTGGCGAATTCCTCCACCACCGGAGCCTGGACCGTCACCGCGAACGTTGTGTAGTCCAGGCCCGAGGCCGGCCCCGCCACCAGCGAGAAATAGGGCTGGATCAGCATGGTCACCGCAATCGAGACCACGGCTCCCCAGACAAAGGAAAACAGCAGCAGTGGCTTGGGTTCCGGCTCCCAGCGGTCGATGAAACGCACCGTCAGCAGCACGATCCCCAGCGGAATCAGCGAGGCGATCAAGCCGATGACAAAACCGGAAATCCCGGTGCTGCCCAGCAGGAACGGCAGGACCAGGAACAGGCTGAGGAACGCCAGGAACCCGCCGGCCAGCACCAGCCCCGCAACCCCGGCGGAGCGGCGGCCGCCCCGGACTGGCGGCAGGGCGGGCGGGAGGACCGGCTGGACCCGGCCGAGGTTGTTCGCCGGTGCCTGCCGGTAGTACTCCGGCTGGACATGCCCCAGCCACGTCGGATTGGCCTGCTGGGGAAGCGGCCGCCGGCCGCCGGGGGAGTAGCCGGGGTGGTCAGGACCCGGCCGCGGATCGTTCGTCGTCATGGACTCGAGCCTATGTCCGTGTGAGCTTAAACGCATGCCGCCGGCGCGGGGGCGCCGGTGCTGCTGTGGTAATTTGGGAGCGCAAATAATCCTTTTTTAATTCCGTCCCGTGAGGCGGGGAAAGGGGAGACGAGCGTTGACTTCTGTTCCAGAAGCACCGGTTCCGGCCAAGGTTGTACTCACCCGAGTGGTACTCAACCAGGCGGACATCGACCGTGCACTCACTCGTATCGCCCATGAAATCCTCGAGTCCAACAAGGGCTCCCAGGACCTGGTCCTGCTGGGCATCCCGCGCAGGGGCTACCCCCTCGCCGTCCGGCTCGCCGCCAAGATTGCCGCCGCCGATCCCACCGTGGACCCCGCCGCGATCGTAGGCCAGCTGGACGTGACCATGTTCCGCGACGATCTCTCACACCAGGGAATGCGCCCGCCGTACCCCACCCAGCTTCCCCGCACCGGCATCGACAACAAGGTGGTGGTGCTGATTGACGACGTCCTGTATTCCGGCCGGACCATCCGGGCCGCCCTTGACGCGATCATCGACCTCGGCCGCCCGCGCATCGTCCGCCTCGCGGTACTGATCGACCGCGGCCACCGCGAACTGCCCATCCGCGCGGACCACGTCGGCAAGAACCTCCCCACGTCTTCCGCCGAGAAGGTCCGGGTCCGGCTCGCCGAAACGGACGCGGTCGATGGCGTTCCCGTCAACGAAGTGGTCATCGAGGCCACCGCGTGAGGCACCTGCTCTCCACCGAAGACCTGAGCCGGTCCAACGCCATCCGCATCCTCGACACCGCCGAGGAAATGGCGGCCGTGGGGGAGCGCGAGGTGAAAAAGCTCCCCACCCTGCGTGGCCGCACCGTCGTCAACCTGTTCTTCGAGGACTCCACCCGCACCCGGATCTCCTTCGAGGCCGCCGCCAAACGGCTCTCCGCCGACGTCATTAACTTTGCCGCGAAGGGCTCCTCCGTCTCCAAGGGCGAATCCCTCAAGGACACGGCCCAGACGCTCTCCGCGATGGGGGCCGACGCCGTCGTCATCCGGCACTGGGCGTCCGGCGCCCCGCACCGGCTCGCCGCCACGGACTGGATCGACGCCGCCGTCATCAACGCCGGCGACGGCACCCACGAACACCCCACCCAGGCACTGCTGGATGCCTTCACCATGCGCCGGCACTGGTCCAAACTGGCCGGCACCCCGTCCGCGGGCGCTGACCTCACAGGCATGCGGGTCGCGATCGCCGGGGACGTGCTGCACTCCCGGGTGGCCCGCTCCAACGTCTGGCTGCTGCGCACGCTCGGCGCCGAAGTCACCCTCGTCGCCCCGCCGACGCTGCTGCCGATCGGCGTCGACAAGTGGCCGTGCAGCGTCAGCTACGACCTCGACGAGACCCTGGCCCGCGGCGTCGACGCGATGATGATGCTCCGCGTGCAGGGCGAACGGATGAACGCCTCGTTCTTCCCCACCACCCGCGAATACTCGCGCCGCTGGGGCTTCGACGACAACCGGCTCCGCACCCTGGACACCCTGGGCCTCAAGGACACCATCATCATGCACCCCGGGCCGATGAACCGCGGTCTGGAAATCTCATCCGCCGCGGCCGACTCGCCCCGCTCCACGGTGCTGGCCCAGGTCCGCAACGGCGTATCCATCCGCATGGCAGCCCTCTACCTGCTGCTCTCCGGGGACAGCCGCGAACCGGCGCACCAGGCAAGCCCCAC
>DATITT010000336.1:0-9949 GCA_035467435.1 Arthrobacter sp.
CGAGGCCTGGGCGGGGCGTGACCCGCGGCCCCCCAGGGCGCGCGTGACGTCGCCGGCCTGCTTCAGTGTGGCGCGGAGCTCCTTAGGCAGCGAGAAGAGCAGGTCCTCCTCGGCCGTGACGACTTCCTCGACCGTGCCGTAGCCGTAGTCGGCGAGCAGGCGCAGGACGTCCTTGACCAGGACTTCCGGGACCGAGGCACCCGAGGTCACACCGACGGTGGCCACGCCCTCGAACCAGGACTCGTCCACCTCGTTGGCGAAGTCCACGCGGTACGAGGCTTTCGCGCCGTACTCCAGCGCCACTTCCACGAGCCGGACCGAGTTCGAGGAGTTGGCCGATCCGACCACAATCACGAGCTCGGCCTGGGGTGAGATCTTCTTGATGGCAACCTGGCGGTTGGTGGTCGCGTAGCAGATGTCGTCGCTGGGCGGGTCCTGCAGGGTGGGGAACCGCTCCTTGAGCAGGCGGACCGTTTCCATGGTTTCGTCCACGCTCAGGGTGGTCTGGGAGAGCCAGATAACCTTCTCCGGGTCCCGGACCGTGACCTTGTCGACCTCGTGCGGGCCGTTGATGATCTGGATGTGCTCGGGGGCCTCGCCCGCGGTCCCTTCGACTTCCTCGTGGCCGTCATGGCCGATCAGCAGAATGTCGAAGTCGTCCTTGGCGAAGCGGACCGCTTCCTTGTGCACCTTGGTCACGAGGGGGCAGGTGGCGTCGATGGTCCGCAGCCCCCGGTCCTCGGCAGACTGGACCACGGCGGGTGAAACACCGTGGGCGGAGAAGATCACCAGGGCGCCCTCGGGGACCTCGTCGGTCTCGTCAACGAAGATGGCGCCTTTTTCCTCCAGGGAACTGACGACATGCACGTTGTGGACGATCTGTTTGCGGACGTAGACCGGCGGACCGTAGTGCTCCAGCGCCTTTTCAACCGCAATGACCGCACGGTCGACGCCGGCGCAGTAGCCACGCGGGGCCGCGAGCAGGACCTTCTTCAGGCCGGCCACGGGGGCTGCAGCCAGGACTTCTTCCGGCGTACGCCGCCGGCGCGGAACGGTTGGCATCGGAATGGAAACAGCAGTGGAGGTCATGCCCCCAATGCTACCGGTGTTGGACGGGCGCCCGATCTGGGCGCGGCCGCAGGCGCGGCGCCGACGCTCAAGCGCGGAAGTGCCGGGCGCTCAGGCGCGGCGGCGCCCACCCACGACGCGCACCACGAGTCCAGCTGCCAGCATGACGCCGCCGGCCACGGCAGCCACCACGGTCCACTGTCCGAAACTTGAGCTGGCGGCGGAGACGAACTCGCGCTTGAAGATCTCCGCGACCTCGTTGCCGCTGCTCGTTGCCGTCACGGCACCCCCGACGGCGTCGGCGGCCAGCTTCCAGGCGCCGGCCAGCATAAGGCCGCCGAGCCCAATGCCGGCCAGAACCGTCCAGCGACGCCGGGCGGCCACAAAGGCCAGGGCGAAGGCGATGAGGGCGCCGACGGCCAGGGCATAGCCCATCGGCGCGAAAGCGGACACCCGTTCGAGGAGCTGCCGGTGCTCGGGCTGCCCGATCGTGATCAGCAGCTGGTCCGGGGCTTCCAGCGGCAGGGTGGTGGCGTCCGCCACTTGCTTCGCCACCAGACCGACCAGGGGCGCCAGGTCAAGGGTGAGCGAGGTGGCACTGTCAGCCTCGGCTGGCGGTGCGCTGGGGTCGGCAATATTCAGCTGGTGGCTTTTGCGCAGCGTTTCGGTCCAGGCCTCGGGATAGCCGGGCATGCCGGTCAGAGACCGGGCCGCGCTTTCCAGGATCGGCGTGACCAGTCCATTGAGCGTGTCCGGAATCCGCTCCGCACCGAGACTGCCGACGGCGGCCGCCGCGAGCCGCTCCTGAAAGACAGGATCTTTGCCGAGCGGCGCGGTGAACGCCACGAAACCGTCCTGCTGGACAATGTTCCGGTCCACCCACATGGCCGGAACAGCAACAGCCGCCAGCACAAGCCCGATCAGTACGGCTACGGCCGAGACAAAAGTGCGCACGAGAATTCCTAGTCGGTTGGTGGGTAGTGCTCATCCTACGGGGGCGGCCCGCGGAACGATAAAGTCGGCCCCCGATGATAGAGCTATGGATAGAGTTGAAACCGACAAGTTCGAGTTGTCAGCCGGTGGCCTTTCCTGACGCGCAGTCGCCGGGGACGCACCTGCTGACAGCCCCGCCCCGGCAAAGGACACCCACGCATATGCACCAGGCCATCTCCGCCCCGGGACTCCGGCATGTCTGAGGACGTCGCGGCAGCCACGACCGTTCCTGCGACGGCAGCGGAAACCAGCCCGGACAACCCCTGGCCGCTGCAGTTGCTGTCCCAGAAACTCAAAGTGCACATTGACCGCGCCCCGTCCGCCTGGGTCGAAGGCCAGGTCATCGAACTGAACCGGCGCGGCACCAACGCCTACCTGACGCTGCGGGACATCGACGCTGAGATTTCCCTCCCTGCTTCCGTCTGGACCAATGTGCTGGACCGCCAGGAAATGCCGCTGGAGCGCGGCTCCCGCGTGGTGGCCCTGCTCAAAGCCGAATTCTGGCTCAAGACGGGGCGGCTGAACATGTCCGTGAAGGACATCCGGCCGGTGGGCCTCGGGGACCTTCTCGCCAGGATCGAGCGCCTGCGCCATGCCCTTGCCGCGGAAGGGCTGTTCTCCGACGCCCGCAAGAAGCGCCTGCCCCTGCTCCCCCACCGGATCGGCCTGATCACCGGCCGGAACTCGGACGCCAAGAAGGACGTGCTGCGCAACGCAGCGCTGCGCTGGCCCGCCGTCGAATTCGAAATCCGCGAAGTTGCCGTCCAGGGCAACACCGCCGTCGCGCAGGTCATCGCCGCGCTGCGCGAGCTGGATGCGCATCCCGAGGTGGACGTGATCGTGATCGCCCGCGGCGGCGGTGCCCTGGAGGATCTGCTGCCTTTCAGCAGTGAGGAACTCATCCGGGCGGTGTCGGACGCTTCCACCCCGGTGGTCAGCGCGATCGGCCACGAGGCGGACCGGCCGATCCTCGACGATGTCGCGGATCTGCGCGCCTCCACACCGACTGACGCCGCCAAACGGATCGTCCCGGATGTTGTCGAAGAGCTCGCCCGCGTGCGCCAGGCCCGGGACCAGCTCCGGCGTGGTGTCACCCGCTTGGTGGAACGTGAGACGGACCGGCTGGCCTCGCTGCGGTCCCGACCCGTGCTGGCCTCCCCCGAGGTCATGGTCAGCATCCGCCACGACGACGTCGAACGGCTCAAGGGCCGCTCGCAGTCGGCGGTGACGACCGCCGTCGTCCGGGCCGCCGACCAGCTGGCCCACCTCAAGGCCCAGGTCCGGGCTCTCTCGCCGCAGAAGACCCTGGACCGGGGATACGCCGTCGTGCAGCTTGCCGACGGCGGCTCGGCTCCCGGCACCCGCCGGGACGTTGTGCGGCATCCTGACCAGGCACCGTCGGGCACCCCGCTGGCCGTCCGCGTGGCCGGAGGCCGGTTCACCGCGGAGTCGACGGGCGGCCAGGAACCCGCCGAGCACTAATAGACAACCCACCTGAACGATCCGTCCTGCGGGACTCAGCAAGGAGCAGCACACCATGACAGCAGAAACACAGCCCAACGCCGACATCGAGGCCCTCAGCTACGAGGAGGCCCGGGAGCAGCTTGTCGGCATCGTCACCAGGCTTGAAGCAGGCGGGGCGAGCCTGGAGGAGTCGCTGGCGCTGTGGGAACGCGGCGAGGCGCTGGCCAAGCGCTGCGAAGAGTGGCTCGAAGGTGCCCGCAAGCGCCTGGCCGCGGCACGCGACCAGCCCTCCCAGGCCGGCTGACCCTCCGCAGCCGGTCAGGAGCGCTCGACCAGTTCCCGTTCCGTCGCAACGTCAAGGTCCGGAACCGGCCACTGCAGCTTGAGTCCCTCCATAGCGTCCAGCAGCAGCTGCTGGACGGCGATCCGGGCGTACCACTTCTTGTTGGCCGGGACGACGTGCCACGGGGCGGCCTCGGTGCCCGTCTTCTCAAGAGCCGTCTGGTATGCGTCCATGTAGTCGTTCCAGAACGCGCGCTCTTTCAGGTCATTGCTGCTGTATTTCCAGAGCTTGGTCGGGTCATCCAGCCGCGCGAGCAGCCGTTCCTTCTGCTCATCGCGGCTGATGTGGAGCATGACTTTGATGACCTTGGTGCCGGCGGCCGTCTGCCTGGCCTCGAAATCGTTGATCGCGTTGTAGCGGCGCTCGAGTTCCTTCGGGTCCGCCCAGCGGTGGACGCGGTGGATCAGGACGTCCTCGTAATGCGACCGGTCAAAGACCCCCACCATGCCGGCAGCCGGCACTTCCTTCTCGATCCGCCACAGGAAGTCATAGGACTTCTCTTCGGGGGTTGGCGCCTTGAACGACTTCATCTGGACGCCCTGCGGGTTCATGGCGCCCATGACGTGGGTCACGATCCCGCCTTTGCCGGCCGTATCCATGGCCTGCAGGATCAGCAGGACGCGCTTGGTGCCACCGAAGCGGGATTCGGCATAAAGCTGCTCCTGGAACAGGGCGAGGTTGTCATCCAGGTCGGCGAGCAGCACCTCCCCGTCGTTCTTGTCGCCCGGGTAGCCCGGGGTGGAGTCCGGGTCCGTGTCCTTCAGCCTGAAGCCCTTGCCCACCTTCAGGGTGTCGGAGGGGCGCTCCTTGAATCGCACGACGTCTGACATCCCTTGCCTCTTTCCAGTTCGGGCAGCCTCCGTTCGGACCGGACAACCGCCCGCGCTGCGCTGCTGAGCCTAGGCTAGTTCCCCTTGTACCGGCTCAGGAAGTCCGCCATGCGGTTGATTGCCTCTTCCAGGTCCTTCACGAGCGGAAGGGTGACCATCCGGAAGTGGTCCGGCCGGACCCAGTTGAAGGCCCGGCCGTGGGAGACCAGGATCTTTTGCTCGCGCAGCAGGTCCAGGACGAACTTCTCGTCGTCACGGATGCGGTACACCTCGGGATCGAGTTTCGGGAACAGGTACATGGCGCCCCGCGCCTGCTGCGTGCTGACCCCGGGAATCGCGTTGAGCATGTCGTAGGCCTTGTTCCGCTGCTCGAGCAGACGCCCGCCCGGCAGGATGAGGTCGTTGATGCTCTGGTACCCGCCGAGCGCCGTCTGGATCGCGTGCTGGGCAGGGACATTGGCGCACAGGCGCATGTTCGCCAGCAGACTGATGCCCTCGAGGTAATCGGCGGCATCCTTCTTCGGCCCGGAAATGGCCATCCACCCGGCCCGGTAGCCGCACACGCGGTACGCCTTGGACAGGCCACTGAACGTCAGGCACAGGACGTCGTCGCCGGTCAGGCTGGCCATGTTCACGTGGACCGCGTCCTCGTAGAGGATCTTCTCGTAGATCTCGTCGGCGAAAAGGACCAGTCCGTGCTTCTCCGCCAGGGCGACGATCTTCTTGAGGGTGTCTTCCGGATAGACGGCGCCGGTGGGGTTGTTCGGGTTGATCACCACGATGCCCTTGGTGCGCGGCGTGATCTTCGCTTCGAGGTCCTCCAGGTCCGGCTGCCAGCCTGAGTCCTCGTCGCACAGGTAGTGCACGGGCCGGCCGCCGGCCAGGGCAACGGAGGCGGTCCACAGCGGGTAGTCGGGGGTGGGGATCAGGACTTCGTCGCCGTCATCCAGCAGTGCCATGAGGGACATCGTGATGAGCTCGCTGACGCCGTTGCCCAGATAGATGTCATCCACGTGGATGTTCTGGATCCCGCGGGTCTGGTAGTACTGCGAAACGGCTGTCCGTGCGGAGAATATGCCGCGGGAATCGCTGTATCCCTGGGCGTGCGGCAGGTGGCGGATCATGTCCACCAGAATCGCGTCCGGCGCTTCAAACCCGAACGGGGCCGGGTTTCCGATGTTCAGTTTGAGGATGCGGTGACCCTCTGCCTCCATCTGCTGGGCGGCCAGGAGGATCGGTCCACGGATGTCGTAGAGGACATTATGAAGCTTGGTGGACTGCTTGAATTCTGCCATCCATCAAATATGCCATATGGAGGATGTTCTTCCGCCGAGATCTGTCTCACAGGGGTGTCCCGCCGTCACAGGCAGGACACCCCTGTAAGACATGTCCCGGCGGCTGCCGGTGCTCCCCCGCGAACCGGAGAAATCCGGCAGCCGCCGTCGTAGGTCAGAACGGTCCGGGCAGGCCGCTTACTGGACCAGTCCCTTGTCCTTGAGCCACGCCGCCGCGGCGTCCTTGGGGTTCTGCTTCTGGCTGCCGCTGACCGCGCGGTTGAGATTGATCAGGTCCTCGGTGGTGAGGATCCTGGACACGGCGTTCAGGGTTTCCTGCGCCTTGTCCGTCATCTTGGCGGTGTTGTAGAGCGGGAGGACCTGCTGGGCGATGAAGTTGTTCTTCGGGTCCTCAAGCACCACCAGGTCGTTGTCCGCGATGGACGGGGTGGTGGTGTAGATGTCAGCCACCTGGACCTGGTCCGAGAGCAGGGCCATGAGCGTGACGGCCCCGCCGCCGTCGCTGAACGGCTCCAGCTTCTTGGGTACGCAGCCGTAGTTCTTCTCCAGGCCCGGGAGCCCGTAAGAGCGCTCGGCGAAAGTCGCCGGGGCACCCACCACGATTTCGCTGCAGACCTTGGCGAGGTCCTCGATCGACTTCAACTGGTACTTCTCCGCGGTGGCTTTCGTGACGACCATCGCGTCCTTGTCCTCGGCCTTGGAGGCCTCCAGCACGGCCAGTCCCTCGGGCAGCTTGCCCGGCAGGGCCTGGTAGATGTCCTCGGCCGAGACCTCCGTGGCGTCCTTGCTGACGTGCAGCAGCAGGTTTCCGCTGTAGTCGGGGATGACGTCCACCGACCCGTCCTGGACGGCCTTGAAGTAGACCTCGCGTGAACCGATGTTCGGCTTGGTGCTCGCCGTGATGCCGGCTCCGTTCAGCGCCCCGGCGTAGACCTCGGCGATAATCTGGCTCTCGGTGAAGTCGGCGGAGCCGATCACGAGGGCCGAGCCCGAAGCGGAAGTGGCTCCGCCGGTGGCGGGGGCCGTGGAGAGCGGATCGGATGAGCCCGCGCAGGCGGACAGTGCCATGGCCAGGCCTACGCCGGCGGCCAGGCCGCCGAATGCGCGCCTGCCGAGTGCTCGTTGGCGGATTTTCTTCATAACGTACCTCCTCGAACAACAGTCCCCGCAGGTACGGGGTCTGTGAGATCAACCGCAGCCTGCTGGCTCCGGCTTGGCTGGGAAGAGGCGCCCCGGGACAGGAACAGCCTCTGGATGAGGGCAAGGACAAGGTCCACGGCGATGGCGAGTCCGGCGATGAGCAGGGACCCGCCGAGCATCTGGGGGAAGTCGGACAGCACCAGCCCGTCGAAGAGGTACCGGCCGAGGCCGCCGAGGTTGATGTACGCCACCACCGAGACGGTGGCGATCGCCTGGAGCACACCGGTTCGGAACCCGCCGTACATCACGGGCAGGGCGTTGGGGAACTCGGCACGGAACAGCACCTGGAGCTCCGTCATGCCCATGGCCCGCGCGGCGTCCACGACATTCCGGTCAACGCTGGCGATGCCGGCATAGGTGCCGGCGAGCAGTGGCGGGACCGTCAGGATCACGAGAGCCCAGATCGGCGGCATCAGCCCGATGCCGGCCAGCAGCACGAACAGGGTGAGCAGCCCGAGCGTGGGCAGGGCACGGAGCGCCCCGGCGACGGCCACGGCGGCGACCCGGCCGCGTCCGGTGTGCCCCACGTACAGGCCGATGGGGACGGCAATGGCAGTGGCGATCACCATCACCAGGCTGGTGTAGAACAGGTGCTCGGCCAGCCGCGCCGGGATTCCGGCGCTGCCGGACCAGTTCTCCGGATCGCCGAGCCAGGCGAGCGTGTCCGTGACGACGTTGCTCATGAGGCACCGCCTGCGGTCTGCGCCCCGGAAGGCCGCAGCGCCGCGGCAGCGGAGCCGGCCTTGTCCTGGCCGGCTCCGGACTCGGTGCTGGCGCCCGCGCCGGTGCCGGGGGTGGCCGCGGCGCGGGTCCAGGGGGTCAGCAGCCGCTCGAGCAGGACGAGGACGGCGTCCATCAGCAGCGCGAGGATGAGGATGGCGATGATGCCCACCGCCACTTCGGTGACGAAGTCACGCTGCAGGCCGGAGGTGAACAGCATGCCGAGGTTGCCGATACCGAGCAGCGCCGCGACGCTGACCAGCGAGATGTTGCTGACGGAGACCACGCGCAGCCCGGCGAAAAGCACCGGCAGGGACAGCGGCAGGTCGATCTGCAGGAACCGGGCGAAGGGCTTGAACCCCATCGCGACGGCGGCCTGCCGGAGGTCCTCGTCCACCGAGTCGAAGGCGTCCAGGGTGGCGCGCACCAGCAGGGCGACGGCATAGATGGTCAGGGCCACCACCACATTGACCGGATCCAGGATCCGGGTTCCAAGGATGGTCGGCAGGATGATGAACAGCGCCAGGGACGGGATGGTGTAGAGCAGGGAGGAGGCCGTCAGGACCACGGAGCGGAGTCCTCGGTTCTGCCGGGCGAACTGGGCCAGCGGGACGGCAATGAGCACCCCGAACACCATCGGCAGGATGGCCAGGACAAGGTGCTGGCCGGCGAGGCTGTAGACCCGGTCGCTGTTGGACAGGAACCACTCCATCAGAGCGCGCCCTGGCGGACCTGGCGGTCCGACGCGATCACGGCGAGGACTTCCTCGGCGGTGATGACCCCGGCCACGCGGCCGTCCGCGTCCACGGCGACGCCGAGACCTGAGGGCGACGACAGGGCCGCATCGAGGGCGCGGCGGAGCGTGTCGCCCTTCCGGAAGAGGGATCCGCCGGGAACAGTCGCAGCGCCCTTGCCCGGACCCGACCAGCCGAGCGGACGCAGGCTTTCGTCGACCACCAGCTGCCACTCGCCGGAGGAGTCGCCGGGACGCTCAAGTTCATCGGGGGTGATCGTCTGGGCCGGGTGCACAGTGACGCCGTCGGACGGGCTGAAGGCCAGGTGCCGGAAGCCGCGGTCCCGGCCCACGAAGGACGCCACGAAGTCGTTGGCCGGAGCGCGCAGGATTTCCTCCGGAGTGGCATACTGCGCCAGGCTGCCGCCGAGACCGAAGACTGCGACCTTGTCGCCGAGGACGGTGGCCTCGTCAATGTCGTGGGTGACGAAGACGATGGTCTTGGCCAGGTCGCGCTGGAGCCGGAGGAGTTCCTGCTGCAGCTCATCGCGGACCACGGGGTCCACGGCGCTGAAGGGCTCGTCCATGAGCAGAACGGGCGGGTCGGCAGCGAGCGCCCGGGCCACGCCGACGCGCTGCTGCTGGCCGCCGGACAGTTGTGAGGGGTACCGCTTGCCCAGCACGGATGCCAGCCCGACGACGTCGAGCAGTTCCTGCGCACGCTTGCGCGCCTCGGCTTTGGAGACGCCGTTGAGCCGGGGAACGGTGGCGATGTTGTCCAGTACGGAACGGTGCGGCATCAGCCCGGAGGACTGCATCACGTACCCCATGGACCGGCGCAACTGCGCCGCCGGCACCGCGGTGACATCCCGGCCGTCCACGGTGAGGGTTCCGGAGGTCGGTTCAACCATGCGGTTGATCATCCGCAGCGAGGTGGTTTTCCCGCAGCCCGAGGGACCGACAAAGACCGTGATGGCGCCCTTGTCGATGGACATGGTCAGGCCATCGACGGCGGCCTGGCCGCCCTGGTAACGCTTGGTAACGTTCTGGAACTCGATCATGGCTTCAGCCATTTCCGGGGCTTACCTAACTGTTGGCGGCAACAACGGACGGTCCAGCCAACTGATCATAGACACGCTGATTTTTGACTGTAAAGCAGGTAGAACTCAGCCTAACCAGCGCGGCTGACAATGTCAGGGATCTGGTCGAGGGCGCTGTGGCTGACGTAGTCATTCGTAGGTCAGGCGATTTTGGATGGGTGCCGCGCGGGAAAAAGTTCCCCGCGCCACCCTCCACCGCCCTG
>DATITT010000337.1:0-6723 GCA_035467435.1 Arthrobacter sp.
CCATCTCGGAGCACCTGACGCCTGAGGTCCGCACGGTCCTGAGCACCGAAGGCTCCCTGAACAGCCGTAACTCCCAGGGCGGCACCGCACCGGCCGCCGTCGAGCGCCAGCTGCTGGCCCTCGAGGGCGAGCTCGCCGCCGTCCGCGGGTACGCCGGGTAGCAATCGCCGCAAAAGTCCGGGCAGGCCCGACCACCCGTGGTCGGGCCTGCCTGGACTTTCTTCGTTAAGGTAGGCGGATGAGCGAAACCTTCCGCCAGTTCCTGCGCGGCCTGTCCGATTTCCCCGAACTGCTCCCGGAATTCGACCCGGCCTGTGCCCCTGCCGATCCGGCGGACCTGTTCCGGCAGTGGCTCGAGGAGGCGCTGGCTGCCGGTGTCCCGCAGCCCAACGCCTGCAGCCTCGCCACCGCCGATGAACTGGGGCGGCCCTCCTCCCGGATGCTGATCCTGAAGGACATCGACGACGACGGCTGGCACTTCGCCACATCCCGCGCCTCCCGGAAGGGCCGGGAACTGTCGGCGAATCCCCAGGCCGCCCTGAACTTTTTCTGGCAGCCGCTGGGCCGGCAGGTCCGCGTCGCCGGCAGTGTCGTCGAACTGTCCGCTGCGGCGTCCGCGGCCGACTGGCACGCCCGGCCCGGCGCGGACGGCAGCGACAACCCGGACTGGCAGCTGTACGCCCTTCGGCCCCGGGAGATCGAGTTCTGGCAGGCCCGGCACGACCGCCGGCATCTCCGCCACCGCTACGGTCCGGAGTCTTTCAGTTAATCGGCAGTTATTCAGGACGCGCGGGTAGGATGATCGCCATGACCACCATCACCCCGGAAAACCTCCTCGAAGAACTCCGCCGCGCAGCCGGCGTCGTGGCGGGAATCACCGCCACCTTTTCCGACGAGGACGTCAAGGCCCCCTCGGAACTGCCGGACTGGACCCGCGGGCACGTGCTTGCCCACGTCTGCGGTATCGCCAACGCGATGGCCCGCCAGCTGGAATACGCCGCCCGGGGCGACACCATCGAGCTCTACGACGGCGGCTACGAAGGCCGCACCCGCGCCATTGAGATGGCCGCCGGGCATACCCTCGCGGAACATCGGGCCGACCTGGACGCTGCCCTGGAGCGGGCGCTGCAGGCTTTTGAGACGCTGGACGCCGACGGCTGGCGGGCGCCCATCAGCTTCCGCGGGGGAGTTGCTTTCGACGGTGGACTGGCGCTCTGGCGCGAGCTCGTCATCCACGCCACAGACCTCGGCACCGGCCGTGGCCCGGAAACCTGGACCCGGCCGTTCTGCGAGCACCTTTTCGATTTCCTGGCCGCCCGGGTGCCCGACGGGCAGCGCTTCGTCCTCCAGCCGCTCGGCCTGCCGGCCGTGTCGCTCGGTACCCCGGGCGGCCGGTCGACCGCCATCAACGGAATGCTGACCGATATCGCGGCCTGGCTCGCGGGCCGCACGCCGACCCTCGGCAGCCTGCGCGCCACTGCGGCGGCCGACGGAGTGGACCTCCCCGCGCTGCTGCCCTGGCCGGCCGGGGTTCCCGTCACCTCCTAGGACTTCCGCCACTAGGACTTCCGCCACACCGGGCACCGGGTGGCCGGTGCTACGCCGCGTGGACGGACTGCCGGCGCTCCCGGTCCAGCAGGCTTTCCTTGATGGCCAGCCCCCAGCGGAAGCCGCCCAGGCTGCCGTCGGTGCGGATCACCCGGTGGCAGGGCACGAACAGCGCCGCCGCGTTGAACGCGCAGGCGCTGGCCGCGGCCCGCACGGCTTTGACGTTGCCGGACAGCTCCGCGTACTCGGTGTAGGTCACGGGGTGTCCCGGCGCGACGGTCCGGAGCACGTCCCAGGCATGGCCCCGGAACGGCCCGGACTTCTGCAGCACCGGCACCGCCATGGCGGGCGCGGGGTTCCCGGTGTAGAACTCCTCCACGGCGTCGGAGATGGCGCCGAGCCCGGTGACGGTCTCGTAGTCCGCGGGGAGCAGCCCGGGATGGATCTGCCCGGTCAGCTCGCCGGGAACGGCAGTCCACCCGGAGGCCAGCACCGCCCCGTCCCGGGCAATGATGGTGAACGGACCGTCCGGGGTGGACATGGTCAATAACTGGGCTTTCATGGGGTCGCTTTCTTCGGAGTCCGGGTAAGTGCGCGCGCCGCTGCCGCGCGCCACAGGTGCATCGTGGCGTAGGAGCGCCAGGGGCTGAGCTCCCGGAAATCAGGACTGAGGCGGGTGTCAGCGGCTGCTGCCACCCCGTCCGGCCCGCGGGAGAGTGAACGGATGCCATTGCGCACCGCTGCGTCGTTCGCCAGGAAGACATCCGGGGCTCCGATCACGCGCATCGCCACATACCCCACCGTCCACGGCCCGACGCCGGCGAGGGGCAGCAGTGTCGACTCCAGTCCGGGCAGGTCGTCGCCGTAGCCGAAATCGGCCTCGCCCGAGGCCATCGCCGCGGCGGCTGCGCGGACGGAATCGATGCGGCGCTGCGGCCCGCGGAGCAGCCCGAAGCCGTGCCCGGCAATCTGCTCCGCGGTCGGGAACAACCGGTGCAGGCCATCCGCCGGAACCAGGCTGTCGCTGCCGGCCGCGGAGAGCCGGATGAGGGCGGTGCGGGCTGCGGCGACCGTGATCTGCTGGCCGATCATGGCCCGGACCAGCAGCTCCTGCGGGTCGACGGCGCCTGGCATCCGCATCCCGGGAGTGGCCGCGACGCTGGCCGAGAGCCGCGGATCGGACCCCAGCGCACCGTCGATGGCGACCGGGTCGGCGTCGAGGTCCAGCAGCCGGCGGACCCGGCTGAGCAGGGGCGGCAGGTCCCGCAGGTCGACGGCGCCGACGGTCAGCACAAGCGGGCGGCCCGGGGACCCGGCGTCGTAGTCCACCCGGAAGCGGGCGTCGCCGTGGGCCAGCCGCAGGGTCCGGGCGTAGGAGGCGGACGAGCCTTCCTCGATGCCCGGAATGGCCCGGACCGCGAGGAAGTCGAAGATTCCCGGGTCGAACGGCTCACGGTACGGCAGGTTCAGCGTCAGGGCGGTCGTCGACTGTGCGGCCAGGCCCGACGAACGGTGGTGCCGGGCGGTGCCCCGCAGCGCCGAGGGTGTCATGGCGAAGACCTCGCCGATGGTTTCGTTGAACTGGCGCACGCTGCTGAAGCCGGCAGCGAAGGCAATGTCGGCGGCTTTCATGGGCGTGGAGACGAGCAGGGTGCGGGCGGTCTGGGCCCGGCCTGCCCGGGCCAGCGACAGCGGTCCGGCGCCGAGTTCGTTGCCCAGGATCCGGTTGAGCTGCCGCGAGGAGTAGCCCAGCCGGGCGGCAAGTCCCTCCACACCGTCGCGGTTGATCACACCGTCGTTGATGAGCCGCATCGCGCGTCCGGCGATGTCGGAGCGCACGTTCCAGGCCGGCGTGCCCGGGACGGCCTCGGGCAGGCAGCGTTTGCAGGCCCGGTAGCCGGCGTCGTGCGCCGCGGCGGACGTTTCGTAGAAGGTGACATTCCCCGCTTTGGGGGTCCGGGCCGGGCAGGAGGGCCGGCAATAGATGCCCGTGGTGCGGACAGCGGTGTAGAACTGCCCGTCGAACCGGGTGTCCCGGGCGTCGATTGCCCGGTAGCGCTGCCAGAAGTCCATGCGTTCATCCTGCCAGCTTCCGGGGACTGCTGCTAGCGGAAATCGGACACGGCGGTGGAGGGGGAAGGCCGCTGTTTGTTAAAGTCGGAGCATGACTTCGACCCCTCCTGTCCGCGCGCCGGGCGGTGGACTCGCTGCCGGTGGGCCGCCCGCGGACGACCTGCGGGAGCTCCTGTCCCTGGACGCCCGGCAGGTGGCGCCCCTGCTGCTCGGCGCGGTGCTGACGCATGAGGGGATCGACGGCCCGGTGTCCGTGCGGATCACGGAAGTGGAGGCCTATCTGGGCCCGCAGGACTCGCCGCACCCGGATCCCGGCTCGCACACCTTCCGCGGCGCCACCGCGCGCAACGCCCCGATGTTCGGCCCCGCCGGGCATCTGTACGTCTACTTCACCTACGGCATGCACCACTGCGCGAATATCGTGTGCGGCCCGGCCGGCATGGCCTCCGCCGTGCTGCTGCGCGCCGGCGAGATTGTGGCCGGGGAGGAGCTGGCGCTCAGCCGGCGGCCGACGTCGAAGGCCCCCAGGGACCTCGCGAGCGGCCCGGCCCGGCTCGCCACGTCGCTCGGAATCACGACGGCGGACAGCGGCCGGGACGCCCTCCAGGCCCCGTTCCGGCTGGAACTTCCCGCCCTGCGGGCTGTGGACGTCAGCGCCGGGCCGCGCGTCGGCGTCTCCGGCGCCGGGGGCACCCACGACTACCCCTGGCGCTTCTGGCTGAGCGGTGACCCGACCGTCTCCCGCTACAAGGCGGCGAAGCGGCGGATGGCCTAGCCGGGCGTCCAGAATGATTCTGGTGGCTGCCTGGGACCGGAGGAGGACTTCGTATGGGTGAGGGCAAGCGCGGGAAACCACGCAGCGAGCTCGAAAGGCTTGAGATCTTTGCGGAGCTGGCCGCCGACTATTTCCGGATGGTCGAGCTGTTCCGGCCTGCCGACGGACCGGCCCCGGCAGGCTCCCCCGAGGGGGAACGCCGGCAGTGGGTGGAGCTGTTCCGGGCGGCCCTGCTGCGCAAGTTCATCGTCCGTGACGAACACGTCTCCCTCAAGCTGGTGGTGAGGGCGCTGCGCCTCTGCAACTATGCGGCAGACCGCAAGCTCGAGGAGGGGGCTGAGGCGGTGGCTGGCCTGTTCACCGCCGAGATGGTTCAGGGCCGGCAGCATGTGATGCCAGGACCAGCCCCGGAGGACGGTCGTGACGTTTTCGAGGACGTTCTCTATGGACGGCTCCTGCACGGCGACGCTGACCGGTTCTCCCGTTCCGCATGGGCGGAGGACCACGACCGGCTCAGGTCGGCGGCGGCCCGGCGGTTCGACGCGGAGCATGCGCTCGGCAAGGCGCTCGACGTCGTCAGCTACGGGCTCGCGAACGGTCTGCTGCGGCCACCGTCGGCGCCGGTCGGCGATGCGGGTCCAGCCAGTAAGGTTGATGGGTGAATCAAAGCGAGCACCACCAGAGAACGATGACCCGGATTGAGACCACCGCGCCGGTGGACGAGCTGATCAGCAGCCTCTGCGCCACCATCCCCGATCACCCGAAGCCCGGAATCGTCTTCAAGGACCTGACCCCGGTCTTCGCCGACGGTGCGGCGCTGCAGGCTGTCGTGAACGCCCTGGTGGAGCCGTTCAAAGGCCAGTTCGACGCCGTCGCCGGGGTGGAAGCCCGCGGCTTCCTGCTGGCGGCCGCGGCGGCGTACGCCACCGGCACCGGCGTCATCACCGTCCGCAAGGCCGGCAAGCTGCCGCGGAAAGTGGTCTCCGAGGACTACGCGCTGGAATACGGCAACGCCACCCTGGAGCTGCACACCACGGACCTCGCCCCCGGCAGCCGTGTCCTGATCCTCGACGACGTCCTCGCCACGGGCGGCACGCTCGGCGCCGCCGTGCGGCTCTTCGAACGCTGCGGAGTCGAGGTGGCCGGTGTGGGCGTCGTTCTGGAGCTCGGCGACCTCGGGGGCCGCTCGGCCCTGGCCGGCCACCGGATCAGCTCCCTGCTGCGCCTGTAGTCCTGCCCCGGCCGTGCGGGCCGGGGTGAATGGCCGCGGGGGAACGTGGACGAATCCGGACGCCCCGGTAGAATTCCTGCACAAAACTGACATGTGCCGGTGGGGAGACCGAAATGGTTGTAGAATGGTTGGTCTGTCTTTTTCGATAGGGGAACGTTCGATGCACGACGCTGATTTGGCCCATGAACGCGACTATGTGGCCGGACTTTACGCCCGGCTGGATGAACTGCGGGCGGAAAAGCGCGCCCAGCTGGCGCAGGTCCGACGCGCCGGTGCGGTGGGCACCATGCAGAACGTGTCCGAGCGGGACGCGTTCGCCGCGCTGTACGAGGACCGCCTGGCGCAGCTCGACGCCGTCGACGACCGGCTCGTGTTCGGCCGGCTCGACCTCGACTCCGGCGAGGCCCAGTACATCGGCCGCATCGGACTGACCACCGACGACCTCCAGCGCCTCATGCTGGACTGGCGCGCGCCTGAGGCCGGCCACTTCTACCAGGCCACCGCCTTCGACCGGCAGGGTGTGCGCCGCCGCCGCCACCTGATCCTGCAGGGCCGCGAGGTCAAGGCAATCGAGGATGACGTCCTCGACGCCGACCTGCTCGCCGACAACGAGTCCCTCCAGGGCGAGGGTGCCCTGCTGGCGGCCCTGAATTCCAAGCGGACCGGACGGATGTCGGACATCGTCGGGACCATCCAGTCCGAACAGGACCGGATCATCCGATCGTCGATCTCCGGTGCCCTCGTGGTCCAGGGCGGTCCCGGCACCGGCAAGACCGCCGTGGCCCTGCACCGCGCCGCCTACCTGCTCTACACCCACCGTGACCGGCTCAAGACCGCCGGCGTGCTGCTCGTGGGACCGTCGTCGTCGTTCATGAAGTACATCGAGCGCGTCCTGCCCTCGCTCGGCGAAACCGGCGTCGTGATGGCCAGCGTGGGCCGCCTGATGCCCGGCATCCACGCCGTCGCGGAGCCCGAAGCCGAGGTCGCGGCCATCAAGGGCCGACTGGATATGGCCGAGGTCGTGGCGAACGCCGTGGCCAACCGGCAGCGAATCCCGGCGGAGAACCGCGTCCTCGAAGTCGACGGGCGCAAACTT
>DATITT010000338.1:0-3308 GCA_035467435.1 Arthrobacter sp.
TGGCAGCCTTTATCCTCATCCCGTCCGTAGTCCTGGGACGTGCCCGGCAGTCCTTCCGGCGAAGGATCCAGACGGACCCGGGGCTCCGCACAGCGGTGGAAGGCGATCTGGCCATTTGGCGCGACCCACACGGCAACGCGGGTTACGGCCCCCTGTAGAGGACTGCAGGCAGGCGTCCTCCAGGTGACGGACATCCACCGGATCACCACGACCGGTACGCTGGCGGCATGGGTAAACGCTGGGTCTTCGATGGCCACATCGCCGGAATCGGAACGGAGTCCGGCCTGCGCGCAGTGGTGGGACTCTGGCGGCAGTCCCCCTTTGGATCCTTTGCCGACGCCATGGTGGAGCTGCCCTCCGGCCACCGGATCCTGCTGGCCCCGACCGCCGAGATCGGCGAGTTCATCGCTGCCGTCTACAACTTTGACGAGACCCGGGTGCTGGACGTCGCGGCGTCGTACGATGCCCGCGGGCTTAGGGTGGACGCGGGCCCGCTCCGGATCCGTGCCGCCGTCGGCGCCCGGACACGGCTCGGTGGCGCCGTTCGGCTGATTCCGCGGCCGGTGGCAGTGCACCCGCTGTGGCTGCGGGCCGTCAACCCGCTCGCCGCCGGGCTCAGCCCCGGTGCCCGCACGGCGGGCGCTGCCAAAGGTGGACGGCAGGAATACTACGGCGTGACGGACCTGCACCATATCGATTCCGCCGACGTCGGCTGGAACGGCGGGGACGCCGGCGAACTGTCCCCGATCCGGCCTGCGGTCACCTTTGGGTTCAGCAGCGTTCCACCGGCGCCCAGCCTGGCCCGGGTCCGCACCACCGTGCTTCAGCCGAAGGCCGCTCGGCAGTAGTTCCCATCGCGGCGGCGACGGAGATGAACTAGTTTGGTCAGAGTCCGGCGGGATCTTGCCCGCAGAAACAACTTGGGGAAATCAATGGCGCCAGGCTTCGACGGAGCGGACATCGCGCAGCGAAGTCCTGGCGGTCACGCGGTAATGGGGCCGGCTGAGGCTCCCGCCCCGGCGTCGCACTTGGTTCAACGGCCATGATGCTGGCCATTGTGGTGGCATTTATGACCCTCATGCCCAGGGGAATGTCGCCCGAGGTCCTGCCCGCGAGGAGGCGCTCGGCTTCGCCCAGCGCCGGTCCTGGGTCTTCTCCGCCTGGTGGTAGCCCGCGGTGCTGGCCGCCTCCGGGGCCGTTTATGCCGGACTCGCCCTGGTCCTGGGCCAGGGCGAGGAAACGGGAGTTGTCATGGCAATACTCGGTGCATTCTTCCCGGCCCTGGGCTGGAACTCCACTGACACGGTCATGCTGGCCCCTCAGATGCCTTCGGACTCGTCCACGGTGAGCTGGGACTCGAACATCCGGAAGTAGCGGCCGCGCAGCGCCACCAGCTCCTTGTGGGTGCCCTGCTCCACTACCCTGCCGTCCTCGAGCATGTAGACGATATCCGCCTTCTCGATCGTGGCGAGCCGGTGGCTGATGGCGATGATTGTGCTGCTGCGGTCGGCGAAGAGCCGGGTGAAGATGCGGTGCTCCGCGAGTGCGTCAATGGCCGACGTCGGCTCGTCCATGACCATGAACGGTGCCTTGCGGTAGAAGTTCCGGGCCATCGCGAGGCGCTGCCACTGCCCGCCGGACAGCCCGCTGCCCTTCCGTCCGCGCGGATCCTCCATCCAGTTGCTGACGTGGTTGTCCAGTCCGTTGGGCAGTTTGTTGATGAACTCGAGGGCTTCGGCGTCGGCCGCGGCGCGGCGGATCCGCCCGTCGTCGCGTGGTGACTCGACGTCGCCGAACAAGATGTTCTCCGCCGCGGTGGCGAACTCGTACTTCAGGAACTCCTGGCTGAGCACCGCCAGGTGGCGGTGCCAGGACTTCACGTCGACGGCGGCGAGGTCGACGCCGTCGAGCAGCACCTGCCCGGAGTCCGGGCGGTAGAGCCCGGCGAGGATCCGGATGAGGGTGGACTTGCCGGCGCCGTTCTCCCCCACGATCGCGATGTGCTGGCCTTCGCGGATGGTCAGCGAGATGCCCTTGATGACTTCCAGATCGCTGCCCGTGTAGGTGAAACGGATGTCCCGCAGCTCCACGGTCCCGGGCGCCTGCAGCAGCGGCGGTGCGTGCCCGGAGGGCACCGGCAGGGCCATGAACAGCTCGTAGTCCTTGAGGTTCGCGAGGTCCTCGTCAATGGAGCTGAGTGAGGAGACGAGGCTGTTGGCGGTGGACAGGGCCCGGCTGACGATCTGCTGGACGTAGAGGAACTGCCCCACCGGCTGCGCGCGCGCGATGATCTGCCCGACCACCCAGATCAGCGAGACGACCTCGGCGCCGTACTGCAGGCTGTCCGCGGCGAGTTGTTTGGGGATGTAGCGCTTCTGGAAATCCAGCCGACGGCGCTCATCCGCGTCGCGCAGCCGGGACCGCAGCCCCATCAGGTATCCGACGATCCCGTAGAGGCGCATCTCCGCGATGTGCTGGGGCCGCAGGAGGTTGATCTCGATCATCCGCCGCTGCCGGCGTGAATCGATCTGGGTGTTCCAGTGCGCGATCTGCTCGCGGGAAAGCTTGAACTGCAGGTAGACGCTGGGCACGATCGCCACGAGCACGATCACGGCGATCCACCAGCTGACCAGCAGCAGCGCGCCGATCGCAAGGATCACCGAGACCAGCTGGGTGAAGATGGCGGCGATGCGGTCCAGGACCCGGGCGTAGGAATCGGAGAAACGCTTGGCCCGGTCGTACAGGTCCACCGTTTCCTTGTCGTCGTAGCGCCAGAATTCCAGGGCCAGGAACCGCTCGTACATAAGGTCGCCCACGATCGCGCCGACCTTGAAGCTCATGAGCTGCTGGATGTACCGGTCCACGCTGCTGAAGGCGCCCCAAAACAGGCCCAGCGCGGCCGTGATGATGACGTAGACAATGGCTTGCTGCCCTGCGGCGGCGTCGCCCGCGTAGGCGGCTGCGAGGGCCGTGGTGGTCAGTGCGGCGAAGTAGGTGGTGACCAGCGGCAGCAGCGCCGAGATCAGCGAGCCAACAACTTTCATCACAACGGCGGCGGGCGAGGCCCGGAAGCTGACGCGCAGCACCTGCGCCACGGCCCGGGCGTAGGGCCTCAGCGCAAGTTTGCGCTTCGGCTCACGCGCAGGCAGGAGTTCGGACATGCCTCCAGCCTAGTTGGGGGCGCTGACACGGGGACGCTGCCTAGTATTTCTCCCCGTATTCGTATTCCGGGAACTCGAAGCAGGCGCTGAAGCTGTCGATCCGAAGGCTCTCCGGGCCCTCCTAAAAGGACACCAGCAAATGGGTGC
>DATITT010000339.1:0-10220 GCA_035467435.1 Arthrobacter sp.
AACTGGCTGGTCACCGAGCCGTCCTGGGTCCAGTGGCCGGTGTTGTGCGGACGCATGGCGAGCTCGTTGATCAGGAAGCCTGCTCCGACGCCGGGGGTTTCGAACAGCTCCACCGCCATCACACCCGTAACGCCGAGTTCGCTGGCGATCCGGAGGGCAGCATTCTCGGCCGCAGCTGCGACCTCGAGCGGGATGTCCAGCGCCGGGGCGATGACTTCGTCGCAGACGCCGTCGACCTGGATGGTGTGCACCACGGGCCAGGCCCGCGACTCACCGTCGGGGGTCCGTGCCACCAGGGCCGAGAGTTCGCGGCTGAATTCCACCTTGGCCTCCGCGAGCAGCGGCGACATCGCCTCGAACCAGTCCGCGGTGTCCGCAGCGTCCGCCGCGGAGTCCACGATCCGCACGCCCTTGCCGTCGTAGCCGCCGCGCGGGGTCTTCAGGACGACCGGCCAGCCGATGTCCTCGCCGAACGCGACCAGGCCGGCGACGTCGCCGACTGCGGTCCAGCGCGGATTGGGCAGCTCCAGCCTGTCGATGGCCGCACGCATCACGAGCTTGTCCTGGGCGTTGACCAGCGCGTCCGGCCCGGGATGGACGTTCACACCGGCCCGCTGCAGGGAACGCAGGTGCTCGTTGGGGACGTGCTCGTGGTCAAACGTCAGCACGTCCAGGCCGCGGGCGAACTCCAGGAGATGGTCCAGGTCGGTGTAGTCACCGACCGGGGCGTTGGCCACGGCTGAGACGGCTGAGACGTCCTCACCTTCGGCAAGGACGCGGAGCTCGAAGCCCAGGGCGGTGGCCGCAGGGGCCATCATTCGGGCGAGCTGGCCGCCGCCAACAACACCGATCACAGGAAAAGTCACAAGTCCAAGCCTACCGAAAACCTCGCCATATCCCGGCTTTTGGATGTTCCGGTGCGGGTTCCGGGCGGCCACGGGCCCCTTTCCGGCAGGGCTGGCGTTGGCCGCCCCTGACGTTTTGACCGGTGTCCGGCCGGCCGCTGAGCTGCCCCGTTGCCGCCGCCGGACCGGCCTGCGCGGCGGACTCCCGGCAATCGGCGCTAAAATGGGCCGTTGGCCCACTGGCCGACAGTTCAAGAAGGCCACGGAGGGTCATGTTTACTACACTCAGCGAGCGCCTGCGCGGGCTCGCCTCGCTCTTCTGGCGCGAAGTGGCCAAGTTCGGTGCGGTGGGCGGTGTTGCGTTCATCATTGACAACGGACTCACGTACTACCTGATGCACGGCCCGATGACCGACAGCGAGGCCAAAGCCCGCTTCGTCGGCGCCAGCATCGCAACGATCTTCTCCTGGATCGCGAACCGCTTCTGGACCTTCCGCCACCGCCGCCAGGACAACGTGCTCCGCGAGTTCGGGATGTTCATCCTGATCAACGGCATCGGCATTGGCATCTCCACGGGATTCACCGCCCTCGCCAAGTACGGCTTCGGCGTCACGGACAAGAACATGCTCTTCTCCGCCGGGGTCGTTGGCATCCTGGTTGCCACGGTGGTGCGCTTCTTCGCCTACCGCTTCCTGGTCTTCAACAAGGAACTCGACGAAGAGCCGGAGTTCTCGCAGGACTACGAAATCATCGAACGGCACCCTCACACTCACCCCGGACCCGCTGTCAGGAACAGCCCCGCCGTCAGAGACCCCGCAGTCAAAGACCCCGCCGTCCGGAACAGCCCCGCCGGCAAGGACCCCGAGCGGCCGGGCCCGCCGGCCTAGGAAGACACGGCAGGCTCCCCGCCCCGGCACCCGGCTCAGCGGCCGTTGATGCGCTCGTCCGCGAGCAGCTTCTCCGTCACCGGAACGTCGGGGTGAACCAGCACCACCGAACCGTCCCGTTTCCAGGCACCCAGGCATTGGGCCAGGGCGGGCTCCAGGCCGTCACCGGCGGTCACCAGCAGCCGTACGCCTTCGTCGTGCGCGGCCGCGAAGCCGTCCAGCAGCTCACCGTGGGTGTGGTCTGTCCCCGCGGCGGCCGCTACGGCGCGCCGCGACCCTTCCGGATCAATGTGCGGCATAAAAACGTCCCCGTGGGAGCGCACCTCGGCGGCGTAGTCCAGGACGCCGGTGGGCAGCTCGCCCTGCCACCGCATCGCCAGCGCCGGCAGCGCTACTGCCAGGACGGCGTCGAAAGCCCCTTGTGCCGCCCCGTGGCCCGGATCGCCGGTGGCCAGCAGCTCGGCCTCGGCATCGCCGAGCACGACCTCCATGCCGAGCTGCCAGGCGGCGAGGGCGAGGATCACGGACTTCCAGTGGGCCGGCAGATCCAGCCGCAGGCGCGTCCCCGGTTCGGCGTCGAGCTCATCCTGCAGGAGGTTGCTGGTCTTCGCCACCCAATTGTCCAGCACCCGTCCGGAGAGCTCGACCCGCTCGGACCCGGGCCCGTACCAGGTAAGCCGGGGGGAGGTGGAGTGGCCGGAACGCAGGGCTGTCATCAGGTCGATTGCCGGGATACTCATGGAGTCATCTTGCCATGGCGGCCGGTAGTGTGATCTGCATCATAGGTATTCCGGCGTCCAAAAACAGGTATCCGGCGCTGTGCCGGGAAGTTCCCCGTGAATTCAGCAAAATTTCTCCGAAGTGCTCAGTGCGCTGAGAAAATCCGCGCGTTCTCCGGGGTGTCGCCCAAAAATCCCGGGCGTGGCGTGCCCCGTTTTGGTCCCTGCGTTGATTAGTATCTCCGCCGCGGCTTGACTGAAGATACTTACACACGTGTAATTAGGTATCGAAGGCCGATGAGCGGAAACCGGACCTCAACCGAGGGTCCACGGGTCAGGCAAAGGCTGCAAAATCAGAGAGGAAACGCCAATGGGGCTAGCAGAGCGTATCCATGAAGAGGCCGTCGTTGCTGGGCAGGCCACGGCCAAGTACCGCTCACGCGGGGTGCCGAGCGACTGGTATGTCGATCCGGCCGATCCGGACGCGGCAGACCGCTTCAACGAACACACCAAAGACACGCTGCAGGACCAGGCGACCGCCTTCCTCGCGGCGCACGACGAACTTCTGTCCGGTCCGGACCGGGACAACGATCTTCACGATCCGCCGATGGAAATCCAGACCCTCCACGCGGGCACCACCACGCAGCCGGTATGGATCGGATTGCCGTCCCAGCAGGGCTTCGACGACGAAGGCGAGCTGGGCTGGCAGACGGACGCGCTCTGCGCCCAGACTGATCCGGAGGCATTCTTCCCCGAGAAGGGTGGCTCAACCCGCGACGCCAAGAAGGTCTGCGGGGCGTGCAACGTCCGCTCACAGTGCCTGGAATACGCCCTGTCCAACGACGAGCGATTCGGCATCTGGGGTGGCCTCTCCGAGCGCGAGCGGCGCCGGCTTAGGAAGCGAGCGATCTAATTCTTCAGGAAGTACGAGTCACCGCCGTCGTGGTTTCCCACGACGGCGGTGACTTTCTCCCCAGGACCCTCGCGGCGCTGGCGGCTCAGAGCCGGCCCGCGGACACCTGCATCGGGGTTGACACCGGTTCCCATGACCATTCAGCGGCACTCCTCGAACAGGCCTTCGGCACCGCCAACGTCACCGTCTTCGACCACGCCCGCAGCGGCATGGGCGAGGCGGTGCAGGCAGGCCTCAGTGCCCTCGCCCCTTGGGGCGGCGCCGGCACGTCCGGCACGGGTACAGCCGGCCGCCCCGCGGTCGACTGGATCTGGCTGCTCCATGACGACGCCGCCCCGGCGCCCGAGGCCCTCGCCGAACTGCTCCGCGCCGTCGAACGCGCGCCGTCGGTCACGGTGGCGGGCTGCAAGCAACTGGACTGGCACTCCGAGCGCCGGCTGATCGACGTCGGGCTCTCCACCAGCCGCTGGGCCGAACGGCTGACCCTCATCGAAGCCGACGAACTCGACCAGGGTCAATACGACGGCCGCAGCGACACCTTCGCGGTCAACTCCGCCGGCATGCTGGTCCGCCGCGACGTCTGGGAGGACCTTGGCGGCTTCGACCCGGCACTGCCGGGCAGCGGCGACGACGTCGACTTCTGCTGGCGGAACCGGCTGGCCGGACACCGTGTGGTGGTGGTCCCCAGCGCCAGCATGTTCCACGTCTCGCACCGCCCGCACGCCCTCGGCAACGCGGCGGCGGCCCGCAAGGCCCAGGTGCATTTGCGGCTCAAGCACGCCCCGGCCTGGAAGGTGCCGCTGCACGCGGCCGGAGCCCTGCTGGGCAGCATCTTCAAGCTGCTCCTGAGCATCGCGGTCAAAGATCCGGGACACGGTGTGTCGCAACTCCTGGCTACCTTCGGCGCGCTTTCACGTCCCGCGGCCGTGGCCCGGGGCCGGCGCAACGCTGCCCGGACGCGACGCATCCGGCGATCCGTCATCAAGGGGCTGCAGACCCCGCGGCGTGAGGTCTGGGCGCACCGCCGCTCACTCATGGAAGCCCTCGGGGCGGACGACTCCGGGGAAAACCTCGCCGGAATCGACCCGCTGGCCGAACAGCCCACCGGCGACTCGGCGGATGACTTTGCGGCACTGACCACCTCCGAGCGGGGCTGGGTGGGCAACGGTGCGCTGCTCGCCATCCTGCTCACCACGGCGGCCTCCCTGATTGGCCTGCTGGGCCTGTTCCGGGCCGAAGCTGTCGCCGGCGGCGCGATCATTCCCCTCTCGCTGGGGCTGGGCGAAATCTGGAACCACGCCTCCGGCTGGTGGATCACCCTCGGCGCAGGCCTTCCCGGCCACGGCGACCCCTTCGGCTACGTGCTGTGGGCCCTGGGTGTGCTCGGCGGCGGCGACGTCAACAGCGCACTGGGCGGGCTGCTCCTCCTGGCCATGCCACTCTCAGCCCTCGGCGCCTGGTTTGCCGCCGGCGCCCTGACCCAGCGCCGCCGGCTCCGGCTGGCCGCCGCCCTCATCTGGGCCGGAGCGCCGGCCCTGCAGGTGGCGCTCAACCAGGGACGGGTCGGCGCCCTGGTCGCCCACGTCATGATGCCGCTGCTGGTGCTGGCCCTGCTGAAGGCCACCGGCACCGTCGCGGGACGCGGGCGCTTCGCCGTACCGGGCCCCGGCGAGCGGCGCTTTACCGAAGCGCCCCCCGTGAAACCCGGAATCAACGGCACCCCCTCCTGGTCTGCGGCCGCAGCGGCCGGGCTGGCGCTGGCCGTCGTGACCGCGGCAGCCCCCTCGCTGCTGCTGCCCGGCGTCGTGCTCGTGGCACTGTGCGGCATGCTCCTGGGCCGCCGCGGCCGCACCGTGTGGTGGGCAATGCTCCCCACCCTGGCGTTGTTCGTCCCGTTCCTGGCCTCCACCATTGACCGGCCCCGCGCCCTGCTCGCAGACCCCGGCCTGCCGCTGGGCTTTGACGCGGCACCGCTGTGGCAGCAGGCCCTGGGCCAGCCGCTGGGCTTCGCAGCCGGCGGCGGCCTCACCGGCCTTCCGGTGTTCGGCGCCGACTCCGCCGTGCCGTGGGCGCTCCTGCTCGCCCTGCTGATCGGACTGCCCGTCCTGCTCCTGGCCGTGGCCGCCCTGGGCCTGCCGGGCCGTCCACCACGGACTGCCCGCGCCCTCTGGACCGCGGCGCTGCTGCTGCTGGCCGGCGGCTGGCTCAGCAGCCAGATCGCCACCGGGGCCAGCGCCGACGTCCTGGTCACTCCCTTTACCGGACCGGCCGTGTCGGCCGCGGGCTTTGCCCTCCTGGGGGCGTCCCTGATCGGCGCGGCCGGCCTGCTGGACTTCGCCGACCGGGCCGCCGCCGCGACGACCGCCCGCAAGATCCTGACCCGCGGCACCGCGGTCGCGGCCATGGTCCTGCTGCTGGCCGGCCCGGTGGCCGGCCTTACGGTGTGGGCCGCGCAAAACGTCCTGACGCAGGACACACCGGCCGCCGGGGCTCCCGGCACGGAGTCCCTGGGCGCCGCGAGGCTGGTGCAGCCGGCCGAGCCCCGCACCCTCCCCGCAACGGCCATCGACCGCGGCGAAGGGCCGGAACAGTCCCGCACGCTCATCATCTCCACCGGCGAAAACGGAACGTTTGATGCCGCGCTGATGCGCGGCGCCGGCACCACCCTCGACTCCCTGTCGACAATTGCCGCCGCCCGCCCGATCATGGGGGAGCCCGGCGAGGAGACCGTCCGTGACGACGACGCCGTCGTGGCTTCGCTGCGCAACGTCGTGGCCACCATCGTGGCCGGCCAGGGCGTCGATCCCCGCGCCGAGCTCGAGCAGCTCGGCGTCGGTTTCGTGGTCCTGCGGGATGTCGATACCGCGGCCCAGCTGACCGCCAGCCGGATGGATGCCGTCCCCGGCCTCGTCGCCGTCGGCAAGACCGACGTCGGCTGGCTCTGGCGGATCAGCCCACTGAACCAGCCCGTCATCGAGGCCGCCGCCGTCGCGCACCGCGTGCGGATCGTCGACGGCGCGGGCGCAACCGTGGGGCTGGTCCCGTCCCAGCCGGTTTCCGCCGACGCAGCCGTGCCCGCAGGGCCGGACGGGCGGCTTGTGGTACTGGCAGAACGTGCCGATCCGGGCTGGAGCGCCTGGCTCGACGGCCGCCGCCTCACCGGCACCACCTCCGGCTGGGCGCAGGCTTTCACCCTGCCCGCCCAGGGCGGGCAATTCAGTCTCCGCTACGAAGCACCCTGGGCCATCTGGACGGGCGCTGCCCAGGCCATCATCATTGGCCTGACCGTCCTGCTGGCCATCCCCATGCCTGCCCGCCGGCCGAACACCGGCCTCTCCAGGGACGAAGGCTCCCTGCGTAAGGAACATCAACATGCCTAGGGACGACTTCCCCGACAAGCCCGCCAACGACGCCGCCGACGACGCCGCCGCAGGGGATACTGCGAGTGGCGCCGCGGGCGACGACGCTTCCGACGACGCAGCCGGCACCGCCGGGGCGCCGACGACCGGCCAGCCCGGGCCCGGACCAGCCGTGCCGCTGCTCGCGGGGCTGGCCGCTCTGACGCGCGGACGGCGGCTGGGCGGCGTTCTCGCCGCCGTGGTCCTTGTCGCTGCCGGCGGCGGACTCGTTTCCGCCACGGCGCTCACTCCGCAGGGCCCCGGCAGCAGCCGGCCCATCGCGGCACCCCTGGCGGCGGTCCCCGCGGGCAGCAGCGTCGGCGTCTGCCCGGGGCCGGCCAGGCTCCTCGAAGGCGCCCCCGTGGGCACCGATCCCCAGTTCAGCCCTGAGTCCGCCACCGCCAGGAGCGACGTCAACGCCCTGGTCCTGGGGTCCAGTGCAGGCGTCCTGCCCGGTAGCAGGCTCGCATCGCTGGCCGGCAGCACCCTGATGGAAGTTGCCAAGGCCGCACCGGCATCAGAAAGTCCCTCCCCGGCCACAGCCAGGCCCACGGCCGCAGCACCGCTGGCCGGTGTCGTGGCCCAGCAGGGCGTTGACGATGTAACCGTCCTGAGCGCTGACGCCGAGGCCGACCGCCAGCCCTCCGCAGGCGCCCTCATGCGCTACACCGCCGAGGACGGCGACCTCCGCGGTTCGGCGGCCGCAGCCTGCCAGCAGCCCGGCAACGACCTTTGGCTTGTCGGGGCAAACACCGCCCTGGGCCGGACGGCCGTGCTGAAGCTCAGCAACGCATCCAGCAGCCCCGCCACGGTCAGCCTCGAACTTTTCGGCGCCGACGGGCCGATCCAGGCCCCGGGCAGCCGGGGACTCCTCGTCGCGCCGGGCACCACCCGCTCCGTGATCCTTGCCGGGCTTGCCCCTGGGCAGGAGCGGCTCAGCGTCCGGGTGCGCAGCGCCGGCGGCCCAGTGGCCGCCCACATCCAGCAAAGTGTGTTGCGGGGCCTAACACCCGGCGGCGTCGAGTTCATCGCTCCCGCCACCGCCCCGGCCCCCCGCCAGGTGATCTCCGGTGTCGACATCCAGGACCCCGCCGGCCTGGCGGGTCTCATCGGCCAGCCCGGCTTCGCGGATGCCGGACCGGCCCTGCAGCTGACGGTGCCGGGTTCTGCCGATGCCGTCATCGCGATCAAAGTCTTCGGACGGGACGGTCAAAAGCCTCTGCCCGGCGGCGGAGTGGTCACGGCGAAGGCCGGATCCGTCACTGAGGTCCCGCTCGCCGGCGTGCCCGCCGGCCCCTACACGGTGTCCGTCAGCTCGGACGTTTCCTTCACCGCGGCGGCCCGCGTCAACAGGGGAATCAAAGCCGAGGATGCCTCCGACTTCGCGTGGTCACCGGCGTCGGCGAGGCTGGGAAGCCAACACGTTGTTCCGGTGCCCGGCTCCGGAGACCGGTACCTGATTTTCGGCGCCCCCGAGGGCCGGGCCACCATTTCCTACACCCCGGTCACGGCGGACGGCAAGATCCACGCGGACGCGGCCGCCGACATCGCCGGAGGCACCACAGCGTCCATCAGGATCCCGGCCGACGTCGCGGGCTCGCAGCTGGTTGGCTATCTCGTGTCCGCGGCGGGAGATCCGGCCTACGGCGCGGTCCTGCTGCTGCAGGACGGCAAGCCGGACATCTCAACGATCGCTGTCGCCCCCGGGGCAGCGGGCCAGGAGCAGGTCCCGGTCACCCTCGGATACTGACCGGTTCCCGGGCGCCGCTGGCCCGGCCGCGGTGCGTCCTGGCGGTCAGGGGTTTCGTCGGCGCGGCCCTAGTAGCGGCGCCGGTAGACAGGATCGAGTGACTCGGGCGGCACGCCCAGCATCTCTGCGGTGTACTCCACCACCACGTCATGGACCAGGTCCTGCAGTTCCTCGCGGCTGCCGCAGGCCTGCTCGACGACCCGGCGGTACAGGGTGATCACCGGCCCCTCCTCCGCTGTGGCGGGGGAGTAGGAGCCCATAGGGGCGGGAGTGCGGTCCGCGACGAGATGCTCCAGGCCCGGCGGAATCTCGTCGACGGCGAAGCGGACCCCGTCCAGCGGCTTGCCCCAAATGTCGTGCAGCCGTTCGGCCGAGTCCAGGACGAAGTCGTCGAAACGGTCCGAGCGGGTGCGGTAACCGGGCAGCGTGGGCAGCATCAGCTCCCCGCGGAGCCCGCGGCCGTGCCGGTTCCTCCGCCGCTGGCGGAAGCCCCTTCGGCGCCGCGGCGCGGCCGGAACCGCCCGTGGTGCCGGAACCGCCCGTCGTGGACGCGGCGTCGTGACGTCCGGCGTCGGTTTCAGCCAAGCGGACCGTGAAACCCGGATCTTGGTGCGATGACTGCATATCTCGACTCTAAACCCGGCGCAAGGTTTACGCGATACGGGCCGTCCGACCCGCCGTCAGCGTGCCGCGCGGTGTCCGGCGGTCCGGGGGAGTAGTCTGTGATGTCGTGGGTGCAATTCGTCTTTGTTCAAGGTCAGCCTGCCGCAACTCAGCGGTGGCCACTTTGACGTACGTCTATGCCGACTCCACCGCTGTTCTGGGGCCGCTGGCGACCTTTGCCGAGCCGCACTGCTACGACTTGTGTGAGCAGCACGCCGGGTCCCTGACCGTCCCGCGCGGCTGGGAAGTGCTGCGGCTGGCGATGCCGGCCAGCCCGGCCGGTCCCGGTCCCGATGACCTCCTTGACCTGGCCAATGCTGTCCGGGAGGCGGCGTCCCGGCCCGCCGTGCCGGAATCCGGCCAGGGCCGGCGCAGTGTCCACCCCGCCCTGGAAGCTCCGGCCGCAGCCGAGGGCACCCGCCGGGGGCATCTGCGCGTCCTGCGCGAACCTTCGTAAGCTGCAACTGGCGGTAGGCTGGGAACTGCAAAATCCGTAAGCCACCGGCGCCTGCTGCGGCGTCCACCAGGGAGCAATCACCATGCCGAAGATCAGTCCCGAACTGTTGTCTGTCCTGAGATGCCCCGTGACAGGTTCCCCGCTGGTGCAGGACGGCGAGGACCTCGTCACCACGGCGGCCGGCCCCGCCGGGGCGAAACTGCGTTACACGATCGAGGACGGCATTCCCCTGCTGCTGCCGCCGGAACTGCTTCCGGCCGCCGCAGCGGCCCCTGCCTTCCAGCACGACGCCGGCCAGCCCCGCCAGCCGGAGCCGGGCCAGCCCGGCGCCGAGTCCCCGCACACCGCCGGCTAGGCTGCCGGCCCATCGCTGCGCCGTTCGGCTCCGAAGTACTTCCCAGCCACTGATTAGCCCCTCGACTTTCGTTCCAGGCAGCCAGGTCCCGGACCTGCCCGCCGGCCACAGCAAAGGATTCATATGACTCTCGATTACAAGATTGCGGACATCTCCCTGGCCGAGGCGGGCCGCCACCAGATCCGCCTCGCCGAGCACGAAATGCCCGGCCTGATGTCCCTGCGCGAGGAGTT